>NZ_JANXUQ010000223.1 GCF_025356155.1 Rhodoferax sp.
ACTCAGGGTAGTATGCATGGGCGGGCATCAAGTTCAGATTTCGATACCTTGATCTTCCAGCCTTTTAGGCGGTGCCCGTAACTTTTTTCTGCCTTAGGCTGCGGTTAATTCGACTGGTTTGTCGAATTCTGCAAGTCCCTCTGCTGTCCAAGCATTCACTTGCTGGACCCGCCTCCGCCGCCTGTGGCCACTACATCGACCGAGGACGCCCCTGCAGCGCCAGCGCAAGTTTTTGCCGCTGTCGCGGTGATGTTGCAAAATGTCCGTATGGTCCGCCCCAATCAACGGCTGCATGCGCAGCACGCCCTCCCCGCACACCCCGACGCATCCCCTACGCTGCCGCCCGTACAGCGCACCGGCCAACTGGCGGGCGTTGCCAGCCACTTCCTGCAGCACGACATGGCCTATGGCGAGCTGGCCTTGGTTTGCCCCACGGGCACCGAGCCGCACCACACGCTGGACTGGCAGAGTACGCAGCCCGTGCGCTTGCTGCGCAATGTGATGCGCCTGACTGCGCCCAACCCCGGCTTCATGACCGGCCCGGGCACCAATAGCTACCTGGTCGGCGACGCACACACGGGTTTCATCGCCATTGACCCCGGCCCGGCGGACGCCGACCACATCCAGCGCCTGTGGCGCGCCGCGCTGCACCCGGATGGCAGCGGCGGCAACATCCAGATGATTGTGTGCACGCATTCACACGCGGACCACTCGCCGGGTGCCAAGCCGCTGCAAGCGTTGTGCGCCCCGCAGCCACCGATCTTGGGCCTGCCGTCGGCACCCACCGCGCGTGTCGCCAGCGCCTTCACGCCCGACCGGGTGCTACAAAATAATGAGCTACTCACGCTTATTCCACGAGGGCTAGAGGCGGATTTCACCGCAGGGCCGCCCCAAGGTGAAAGCACCCCCTTTGGGGGCAGCGCGGCACACGCAGTGGCAAGCGTGGGGGCCAACTCGACTCACACGCATACGCTGCAGACCATCTACACCCCCGGCCACGCGGCCAACCATGTGTGCCTGTTGCTGGTGGAAGATGGCCTGCTATTCTCGGGCGACCACATCCTGAACGGCAGCACCACGGTCATCGACCCACCGGACGGGCATATGGGTGACTATTTGCAGTCGTTGGACACCTTGTTGGCCGCCAGTGCCCAGCACGATGTGCAGTTCATCCTGCCGGCCCACGGCCATGTGCTGGGCGGCTCAACCGCGGCGGCCCGTGGCGTCATCACCCACCTGAAGGCACACCGGCTCAAGCGCGAGGCCAAAATCGCTGCGGTGATGGCCGCCCACCCGCTGGGCACGTTGGACGACTGGTTGCCGCTGGCTTATGACGACGTAGACTCCCGCGTCTGGCCCGTCGCCAAGCGCTCGCTGCTGGCGCACGTGGAGCACATACATAGCTTGACCCCCAACAACAACAACAAGGCCGCTGCGCTATGACCAAACCTACAACCACTCCGCCCGGCACCTTGCGCCTGGCGCCCAAGCCCCCCAAAGCCGAACCCGTGGCGCAGCCGGTTGTACCGCCAGTGGCAGCAGCCACGCCCGCCCCTGCCAAACGCTCCAACGCAAAGCCGCGCCAACGCCCTGTCACCGCGCTTCGCACCAAGCCACCCGCCGCGCTACAAGCCGCCGAACAGCAAGCCCTGCAGCCAACAGACACGGGCGACCGCCTGGCCAAACGCGTGGCCGCGATGGTGCCCTGCTCGCGCAGTGAAGCGGAGCAGTACATCGAAGGTGGCTGGGTCAAGGTCAATGGACAAGTGGTGGAAGAACCGCAGTTCCGCATCCAGGACCAGACCATCACCATCGACCCGAACGCCAGCCTGCTGGAACTCAACAGCATCACCATCGTGCTGCACAAGCCCGCCGACTGGATCGACGGCACCGAAGAGTCATTGGCCAAGCTCAACCGCAACGCCCGCCGCGCACATTTCGACGATGCCCGCACGCTGCTGGTGGCGGCCAAACACATGGCCAAAGACCCATCGGGCATCCGCATGCTGCAGCGCCACTTCAAGGCACTCACCGCCGCGGTGCCGCTGGAGAATGCGGCCAGCGGGCTCATCGTGTTCACGCAAGACTGGCGCGTGGAGCGCAAGCTGAGTGAGGACATGGGCTCCATGGAGCACGAGATCATTGTGGAAGTGCAGGGAGAGGTCACGGCCCAAGCACTGCACCTGTTGAACCGCACGCTGGATTCCGACGAAAGCCTGCCCCAGGCCAAGGTCAGCATCAACAGCACCTCGCCCGAAAGCAGCAAGCTACGGTTTGCGATCAAGGGCGCGCACCGCGGCCTGATTGCCTACCTGTGCGAGCGAGCCAAGCTGGAGATTATTGACATGCGCCGCATCCGGCTGGGCCGCGTGGCGCTGGCCGATTTGCCGGTTGGGCAATGGCGCTATTTGGGCGTCGGAGAGAAATTTTGAAAATGTGTGGGGCGCGCAACGCTTGGGTTGAGGTCGCTCGATCTGACGCGAACACCATTCCGTCGGTACGTCGAAAGAAAACTACGCCAGGAGAATTTCATGGACATAGGCCGGATCATGGCAGTGAGTTTTTTGGTCGGCGGCGGCGCAATGGGTGCTGGCGGTATCGCAATTTTCAATCACATGCGGACGTTTGCCGCCACGGCCACCACGTGCATCGGCAAACTGGTCGCCTACGAGAGCGTCAAATTGGCTACCCGTGAATTGACGACAGGCGGCGCCGCAAATCACTACCCGGTTGTCGAGTTCATCGATTTGAATGGCATCAAGCGACGCTTCACCGCGTCCACCGGCAGCAACCAAAAACCATACGCTCTCGGTGCCGAAATAACGGTTCAGTATGATCCCAAAGATCCTGAAAATGCCGACATCGAATCGAAGTTATACCAATGGATGATTCCCGCATTGGTATTCGGTCTAGGTGCGGCATCTCTGGCTGTTGGAATTACCATTTGGTGACTTTCGCGCTGTGTTCAATTGCCGTAGGCTTCGTGGAACACCGCATTGCGCTTACCGTTACGAGATGAATCGTCCAGTCATTTAACTGTGGTTTAACTTCCTGTTGGCTAGCTCGAAATGTAATGCTGCAACTGGTTGATCGTCAGCTCGTGGTCGGAAATGATGTCGTCCATGATGTCGCGGATCGAGATCATGCCCAGCACCGTGTCACCATCCACAATGGGCAGGTGGCGAATCTTCTTCTGGCTCATCAAGGCCAGGCAATCGCGGGTGCGTACGGTGGGGGCGACAGAGATCACATTGGCCGTCATGATGTCATGCACCCGGGTGTCGCGTGATGACTTGCCGGCCAGGGCGATTTTGCGGGTGTAGTCGCGCTCGGAGAACACCCCCACCAGCCTGCCGTTGTCCAGCACCATCAAGGCGCCGACATTGTGGTTGGCAAGGGTCTGCAGGGCGTCGAACACGGTGTCATGAGGGCTCAGACTCCAGTTGACGGGCGGGCGCTTTTTCAACAATTCGAGTATCGGTCGCATGGCTGCCTCCTACGGTGAGAACATAGCCCCAACCATACATCAAAAAAAGTGTGAAGCCCACCGATAAGCCGGATTCTGTGCACGGAAGTTGCCCTCCGTGTGACCACCATTACTCTGGGCCGCTGGTCACCCAGCGGCTCGGTGCTACCTACCCGCCAACTCCGGGGGCCCCGGTCATGGCGCTGCGACGATGCGCCTCGCTTTGCGTTGGCCTACTTGGTATTGCTGCGCGTAGAGATTGCCCGTTTCACCCCAACTAAATGGGCTCGTCTCTGTTGCTCTAATCCTCACCTTAGGGCCCACCACTTGCGCGGCGGGCTTGTCAGTGGACAGTGGTTAACTGCTACGCTGCCCTATGCAGTCCGGACGTTCCTCCAGTGCTCTGTTTCCAGAATTGCACCAGCGGTGGTCTGGCGGGCTTCACACCCAGATTATCGCCGCAGGTGATATGGATATACAGGAGCCGGTAGAACAAGAGGTTCACAATGCACTTCCCAACCCCCAATTCGCCCCACAAAACACCGGAGTCCCCCATGAAAGCCGACAACATTCTGCAGACCATTGGCAACACCCCGCACGTGCGCATCAACCGCCTGTTTGGCGACACCCACAATGTGTGGATCAAATCCGAACGCAGCAACCCCGGGGGCTCCATCAAAGACCGTATTGCGCTGGCGATGGTCGAGGCAGCCGAAAAAGGCGGCGCCCTGAAACCCGGCGCCACCATCATCGAGCCCACCTCGGGCAACACGGGCGTTGGCCTGGCCATGGTGGCTGCGGTCAAGGGCTACAAATTGATTCTGGTGATGCCCGACAGCATGTCGGTCGAACGCCGCCGCCTGATGTTGGCCTATGGCGCCACGTTTGACCTGACACCACGCGAAAAAGGCATGAAGGGCGCCATTGCCCGCGCGCAGGAGCTGGCCGCCGCCACGCCTGATTCCTGGGTTCCACAGCAGTTTGACAACCCGGCCAATATCGAGGTGCATGAACGCACCACGGCGCAGGAAATTTTGGCCGATTTCCCCAACGGCATCGACGTCCTCATCACCGGTGTTGGCACCGGTGGCCACATCAGCGGGGTGGCCAACGTGTTAAAGGCCAAGTTCCCGCAGCTCAAGGTCTATGCGGTGGAACCCAGCGCATCACCGGTCATCTCAGGCGGTCCACCCGCGCCCCACCCTATCCAAGGCATTGGCGCCGGTTTTATCCCCACGAATTTGAAGACCGAATTGCTGGACGGCGTAATACTGGTGGATGCCGAGCCGGCCCGCGAATACGCCCGCCGCAGTGCGGCCGAAGAAGGCATTCTGGTCGGCATCTCCAGCGGTGCAACGCTGGCAGCCATCGCGCAAAAGCTGCCGGATCTGCCAGCCGGGTCAACGGTGTTGGGCTTTAACTACGACACGGGTGAACGGTATTTGTCGATTGAGGGGTTCTTGCCGGTTTGAGGCGTATTCAGTGGTAGTCCTGCTCGCGCTGGTGGCGCACGGCGAGTACCAACACCAGATCGGATGCCTCGTCGTATTCGTATAGCGCAAGGTATCCGGTCTTTCCTCGGGATATGACCAATTCACGCAGCCCGTGTTGGATTGGACGACCGATGCGGGGGTGCTGTTCCAGTATCCCCAACGCATCGACAATCAAATCCACGGTTCGAGCCGCCTCGTGCGGCAGTTCCGACAACAAAAAATCGGTACGCTCTTCGAGGTCTTGCGCTGCGGCCTCGCTCAGTACCCAGCGCGCCATCAGTTACCCGAGACGAATGTTTTCAGCGGGATGGCCTGTGGGCGCTTGGCCTTTTGGCCGCGAGACTTGGCCTTGAGGTAGTCGCCAAAACTCTTTCCATCCACAACATTCCCGGATGCGAGCACCTGCTCACGGGCACGCAGTGCGGAGGCGACCAATGCGTTGTGGTGCTCTGCGGTGTCCAACGCGCCTTCAATGGCGCTCACCATGACCGCGTGGGCCGTAATCCCCTGGCTCTTGGCCAGTGATTGGATACGCTGCTTGGTTTCTTCTGGAAGCTTGACGGACAGGGTGGGCATGGCTGGCGCTCCTTTGCGCGATAACGGCTTGTTTTGACCCGCAAATACTACCATGGTAGTACCTCTAGCGTGAGCGACTCTCAAACCCTGCCGTCTACAGCTGCCCGCGATTTATGATTGCAGGCTGCTTGATAGCCACGAGCCCGCAAAACCATGATACGTATCACCGAACTCAAACTCCCCCTTTCCGCCCTGCCGATTGAGGCGCGCCGCGCCGCCGATGCGCCCAGCGAAACGGACGATGACCGCGCGCCAGTAGCGCACCCTATTTTTGCACTGCGAGATCTGGCCGCCAAGGCGCTGGGCATTCCCATCAACGCCATCGCCAGCCTGGAGGTCTTCAAGCGCAGCTTTGACGCCCGCAAGGCCGAATTACTGGTGGTCTACATCGTGGACCTCACGCTGGCCGACCCGGCACAAGAAACCGCGCTGCTGCAGCGCCACGACAAGCACCCCCACCTAAGCCCAACACCCGACATGACCTACCGCCAGCTGGGCCAAGCACCCGCCAACCTCGCCCTGCGCCCGGTCGTCGTGGGCTTTGGCCCCTGCGGCATGTTTGCGGCCCTGGTGCTGGCGCAAATGGGCTTCCGCCCCATCGTGCTGGAGCGCGGCACCACCGTGCGCCAGCGGACCAAGGATACCTGGGGCTTGTGGCGCAAGAATACGCTCAACCCTGAAAGCAATGTGCAGTTTGGCGAGGGCGGGGCGGGCACATTTTCGGACGGCAAGCTGTACAGCCAAATCAAGGACCCGCGCTTTCTGGGCCGCAAGGTGATGCAGGAATTTGTGAAAGCCGGCGCACCGGCCGAGATTTTGTACGAGGCACATCCGCACATCGGCACCTTCAAGCTGGTCAAGGTGGTGGAGAACATCCGCGAACAGATCATCGCGCTGGGTGGTGAGGTGCGGTTTGAGCAGCGCGTTGTCGATGTGCTATTAAAAAATGAGCGTAGTACGCAATGGTTACGAGGGCTAGCGGTTCAAAGTACCAAAGACGGCAGCGTCACCGAGCTCGCAGCCGAACAAGTGGTCATCGCGCTGGGCCACAGCGCCCGCGACACCTTTGCAATGCTGCATGACCGGGGCGTGGCCATGCAAGCCAAGCCCTTCTCGGTGGGCTTTCGCATCGAGCATCCGCAGGGCGTCATCGACCGCGCGCGCTGGGGCCGCCACGCCGGCCACCCGATGCTGGGCGCAGCGGATTACAAGCTGGTGCACCACGCCGAGCATGGGGCGGGCAAGGGCCGATCCGTCTACAGCTTCTGCATGTGCCCCGGGGGCACCGTAGTGGCGGCCACGTCCGAGCCCGAGCGTGTGGTCACCAACGGCATGAGCCAGTACTCGCGCAACGAGCGCAACGCCAATGCGGGCATTGTGGTGGGCATTGAGCCGGTGGACTTTCCCAGCGACGCGGCAAGCTTTGTGCATGCCTTTGGCGCGGTGGATGGTGCGCGTTATGCCGAGCAGGCAGCGGCACTGGCAGCCGCCCATCCCGCAGGCAGCACCAGCGCTACGCATCCGCTGGCAGGCATCAGCTTGCAGCGCCGTCTGGAATCGGGCGCCTACACGCTGGGCGGCAGCAGCTACGAGGCGCCGGGGCAACTGGTGGGCGATTTCATTGCCGCACGTGCTTCCACCGCGTTGGGCACGGTGACCCCGTCCTACAAACCCGGCGTGCTGCTAGGCGACCTGGCGCCCAGCCTGCCCGATTACGCGATCAGCGCCATCCGCGAAGCCTTGCCCGCCTTTGGCCGCAAGATCAACGGCTTCGATATGGCGGATGCGGTGCTAACGGGGGTGGAGACACGCACCTCGTCACCCCTGAAGATTCCACGGGGCGAGGACCTGCAATGCACCAACGTGCGCGGTTTGTATCCGGCCGGCGAAGGCGCCAGCTATGCCGGCGGCATTTTGTCGGCGGCGGTAGACGGCATCAGGGTGGCCGAGGCCGTAGCCCGCAGCCTGTTGAAGTAATACGCCCCCACGCTACGCCGCTACGCCGCTACGCCGCTACGCGAATGTGCGCCGCAACATTCCGTGTGCAGCCAGGGTGTACGATCCACAGCCATGAAAGTAGACCCAGCCATCGTCAAGATTTTTGCCGAAAATGTGCGCGCAGAAATCATTGTGCGCCCTGCCGGTTTAAACCTCGACGCGGCCATCGTGCAAAAAATCGCCAACAGGGTGAAGGTCTTCCAGGGCATGACCCACGACTGCCTGATGAGCACATTGGCCATGGCTGAACACATACCGCACAAAGCGGGCGATGTGGTGTTCAACGAAGGCGATATCGGCAGCTCATTCCACGTGCTGATCGCCGGTGAAGTGGTGGTCGAGAAGACCCGCGGCGACCGCGTGGTGACACTGGCCAAACTCTCGGCTGGCGAATGTTTTGGTGAAATGGCCTTGGTGGGTGGCCATTTGCGCAGCGCCACCGTGCGGGCCAGCCGCGACAGCGCCACGATGCGCTTTGACCGCGAGCGGGTAGACGCCTACCCCGATAGCGCCCACATCATCTACCGCAATATTGCGCGTGTGTTGTCCGCGCGGTTGGATGTGTCCAGCGAGATGCTGGCCGACCTGGTCTTGCGCACCGGCGAGACCGGCGCGGCGCCGCTAGGCTGAAGCGTTCTGCAGCGCTGCAATGCGCTCTTCGATCGGCGGGTGGGTCGAAAACAATTGGCCTATGCCACCGGTAATGCCCATGGCCGCCACGCTCTTGGGCAGCTCGCCGGGTGCCATGCCGCCCAGACGGGCCAGTGCGTTGATCATGGGTTGTTTGCGGCCCAGCAATTGGGCCGAGCCTGCATCGGCATGGTATTCCCGGTGGCGTGAGAACCAGGCCACAACCATGTGCGCGGCAAAGCCCAGCACGATATCGAGCACAAAGGTCGTGATCATGTAGCCTATGCCAGGGCCGGAGCGGTCATCACCCTTGCGCAGGAAGCTGTCGACCGCGTAGCCAATGACACGGCTCAGGAACACCACAAAGGTATTCATCACGCCCTGGATCAGCGTCATGGTCACCATGTCGCCATTGGCCACGTGGGCGATTTCGTGGCCAATGACGGCTTCGATTTCTTCCTTGGTCATGCCCTGCAACAAGCCGGTGGACACGGCCACCAGTGCCGAGTTCTTGAACGCGCCGGTCGCAAAGGCATTGGGGTCGCCTTCGAAAATACCGACTTCGGGCATGCCAATGCCAGCTTTTTCGGACAGTTGGCGCACGGTCTCCACGATCCAGGCTTCGTCCGCGTTTTGTGGCTGGTTGATGATGCGCACGCCGGATGTCCACTTGGCCATGGGTTTGCTGATTAGCAGCGAGATGATGGCGCCGCCAAAGCCCATCACCAGTGCAAACATTAGCAGTTTTGACAGGTCAAGCCCACTGCCAGAAATGTAACGGTTGACGCCCAGCAGGCTGGCGACGATGCCCAGCACGGCGACCACCAGTACGTTGGTCAATATGAAAAGAAGTATGCGTTTCATGGTTTCCTCAAGAATTTCAGCCCGTTCTGCAAAGGGCGACAGCGTGAATGGTAAGGTCGAATGGTGCAAATTCAATCCAAAGCGGGCCTGAATGGGCCTAAATGCCTTGGGGAGAAGCTGCGGCCCCCACTATCCGCCACCCCGACCTGGCTGTTGGCGTGTGGGGCGGAATACGGTGGCATCTGCGTAGAAGGCCGCATCATCATTTCCGGCCCACCAGCCAGGGACGCCCAGCACCGGCAAATGCGCGAATGGCTTGGTCGCCAGCTTTTCTGCGTTGAGGTCGTTCGCCATCCAGACGTCCAGATCCGCTATAAATTTGCTAGCAGCTAGTGCACGGTACACGTGGGCTGTGATCGGTTTTCGTGGTGACACCAGTTTTTCCAGCAATGCATGGCCAAACAAAACCAACTGTGCTTGCGCCCACAGCTTGCGGTGCGTCACAAACAGCGCGTGCCAGTCTTTGGCGACCAGCGCATCCCACAGCACATCCGGCCCCTGGAAGAAGGCGGCGTTCTCGTCGAAGATGGTCAGTGCATCGCGCGCCGGGCCGCGCACCGGCTGTATGCCCGATGCGGCAATCTGCGCGGCCTGCAGTTGGTTGAGCTTGGTCTTGGTGGCCGGGAATTGCAGCCAGCATAGGCCATTGAAGAAATCGTGCAGGCCGTCGCGGGTGGGGATCTGGCGGGTGCGGGAGATGAACGTCTCGTAAGCTTCGCCTGCAGGCAAGTTCGCCTGTGGCACGAATTGCAGGCCTATGCCTTTCAGGCCATCGTGCTGCGCAGCCACGGTGTTCAGAGCTGCGGCGCAATCCAGCCCGGACTGTGTATGGCCAGTTACCGTCTGACCAACGCCACGCCAAGGCGCCAGCCAATCTGCGGCCCAGTCAATCGTGTTCAGTTCTAGGCAGCCCGCAAGGTCTGTCCCGCAAGCCCTGATCAGTTGGGGACAGAGCTGAAGGTCTGTCCCGCAAGCCCTGATCAGTTGGGGACAGAGCTGAAGGTCTGTCCCGCAAGGTTTCAGGATGTCAATCGCCACGCCAGAGTTTCATCCGCACACAAGGGCTTCAAGCGTGCCTCGCCAAAGGCAAAACTCTCCGGCACGGTCCAGGGTTCGCGGCGCAGTGTGACGGTGCCTGCATTGCGTGGCAGGCCGTAAAAGTCAGCACCGTGGAAGCTGGCAAAGCTTTCGAGCTGGTCCAGCGCACCGGCGTTGTCAAAAGCCTGGGCATACAACTCCATCGCAGAGAAGGCGGTGTAGCACCCGGCACAACCGCTGGCGTGCTCCTTCAAATGCGCGGCGTGCGGCGCGCTGTCGGTGCCCAGAAAGAATTTTTTGGAGCCACTCGTCGCAGCCTGCACCAGTGCGACGCGGTGTGTCTCGCGCTTGAGCACCGGCAGGCAGTAGTAGTGCGGGCGTATGCCGCCGGTGAAGATGGCATTGCGGTTGTACAGCAGGTGGTGCGCGGTGATGGTGGCGCCGGTGTAGGCATCCGCGCCCTGCACGTACTGCGCAGCTTCCTTGGTGGTGATGTGTTCGAACACAATTTTCAGTTCGGGAAAGTCTTTGCGCAGCGGTATCAGCTGCGTATCGATGAACACGGCTTCGCGGTCAAACAGATCGATGTCGCTTGATGTCACCTCGCCGTGCACCAGCAGCAAGATGCCTTCGCGCTGCATGGCTTCCAGCGTCTTGTAGGTCTTGCGCAGATCGGTCACACCGGCATCGCTGTTGGTGGTGGCACCTGCGGGATACAACTTGAGGGCCACCACACCGGCATCCTTGGCGCGGCGGATTTCATCGGCAGGCAGGTTGTCGGTCAGGTACAGCGTCATCAGTGGTTCAAATTTCACACCATCTGGCACTGCCGCCTGTATGCGTGCCTTGTAGGCCAGCGCCTGCGCCGCCGTGGTCACAGGGGGCTTGAGGTTGGGCATGATGATGGCGCGGCCAAACTGCGCGGCGGTGTGCGGCACCACGGTGTGCAGCGCGTCGCCATCGCGCACGTGCAGGTGCCAGTCATCGGGTCGGGTCAGGGTGATTTCTTGCATGGGATTTCGAAATGAAAGTCGTAATTCTTTACTTGTGCGCGGCGTGGGTCAGCAGGTATTCCCATAACGCCTGGGCAGCGCTCTTGGACGCCGAAGCCGGGCCACGGGTCGCTGGTGCGCCGCCGCGTTGCAGTTCTTTCAGCACCGGTTTTTCACGGTAGACGCGAACGTCCATCGTGATATTCAGGCCTTTGGCGTCAGGTGGTACGGCACTGACCAGGCGTTTGGCGCGCAGCTCTTTCTTGACCGCACTGTGCGGCAAGAACGCGATGCCATGGCCTTCCAGCGCCATGGCCTTCAGTCCCTCGGCCATATCGGTCTCATACACACGGTCGAAGTGGATGGCGGTGCTGGACTGCTTCAGGATCAGCTCGACCATGTGCCCCAGATAAGCGCCGGGCGCATAGCCCAAATACGGCAACGGATGGCCCACACGCCCCGGCAACTGGAACATGGGAGCACCTTGGGCATCGGGCTTCACATAAGGCGCCACTACCTCTTCACCCAGGCTCACCATTTCATACCGGTCCGCATCCAGTTGAAACGGTTGCGACGGGTGGTGGTAGGCGATCAGCAGGTCGCAACTGCCCTCCACCATACGCAGCACGGCATCGTGCACATTGAGTGCAATCAGACGGCTCTTGATCGGGCCAAAGGTCTCGCGCAGGCTGGACACCCAGGCCGGGAAAAACGTAAAGGCCAGCGTGTGCGGCACCGCAAATTCGATGACATCCTGCGCCGCAGAAGTATGCCCGCGCAACATGGCGCGGGTGCTCTGCAGGGATTGCAACACCTCCATGGACTGGTCATACAGCGTCTCGCCCGCCGGTGTCAGCCGCGTAGGGTAACTGCTGCGGTCCACCAGGTCCGTGCCGGCCCAAGCCTCCAGCGACTGGATGCGCCGCGAGAACGCGGGCTGCGTGACGTGGCGCAATTGTGCGGAACGGCTGAAACTGCGGGTTTCGGCCAACGATACGAAATCTTCAAGCCATTTGGTTTCCATGACTAAGATTATGCGTGCATTGCATGGAGGCGTCACATTCCTGTTACAAAGAGCCTGTTGGTTGTTCATAGCCCTGACCAAAATAAATCATCGGCAATGGGATGAACGCCAGTATGTTAGGCAGCAAGTGTTCCAAGGTGGGGGTGCGCAGCAATCTTTGTCGACGACCTATTCCATGCCTATCTGCATTGCAGAACATTGGCATCGGGGCATTTCGTGGGAACCACTGCGCTCACTATTTCCAGGGCAAAGAAGATCCACCGAGGTTTCGTGGACCAGCACCTCGTGCATCTTCAATATCAGTGCGGCGACCTCGATGACCCGTGAGTCATCCAGGTGTTGGACGGCATGCCCGAAATCCCCGGCGTGGCAACTTTTCCGAACTTCTTCCATGTCCTGCTTGAACTGGGTAAAACGTTCTCTCAGCACGTCCGGCATATCGGAAACCTCCAGATCGCATAGGTTTTGCACATACTTGCTGCACAGCCAACGCCGCTTTCCGGACCCGTGGTTGGCGAGTGCCCGGAAGGCCTTGTTGAAATTGTTCAATGCGTAATGAGGTAGCACTGATAGTCCGCTCCTTGCAGCGCAGTATCGCAACCTGAATGGGTCTGGTCTGTGCGATGGCGGACATAGCATGGATCGCAGGGCGACAGCGACTGCGCGCGTCAAGATGTGACCAGAAGGCTCAATAATCAGCTTCTCGCATGGACATGGTAAAGAGACAGCGGTAGTCCATCGGCTAAGTGCAAGGCACTTGCATGCCTCATCAATCTCAAATAGTGCGTGTGGGAATCTTGTATGAACATCCGCACCCAACGATGGCTGTGTTGGCGCCAAAAACCTCGCACTCTCTGCGCTGAGCACAACAACCATGCGCGCGCCTGACTCCTTCCTCAGACACGGAATCAAGTCGGCGAAAACCAATCGCAGCTGATTCAAGGCGAATGCTTCCACCTCAAAGCCCCCACGTTCAGGTGGCCGGAAATTGTCGCAACTCCCTGGATAGATCCTCGGCGAATGACTTGGAAACCTGCAGGCCAAGGATGTCACATGCACTGACTAGCTCATCGACGGCGGACAATAGATTTAGTTGACCAAGTGAACAGTAAGTTGAACGACCGCTCCTCATAAGCCTGCTGACCGCAATGGGCACGGAAGCGAAGTTCGCCTACACCGCAAACCACAAAGCCACCCGCAGAACCCATGGCCCAAGCTCTGCCAACCCAATCGCTACAAATTAGATAGCGTATAACGCAATCTGCACGAGGGCTACAGCCCAGAATGGCTTAAGGCTTTTTACTCCGCACTCTGTTGCTGCAGCGCCCACATCTGGGCATACCGCCCATTCGCAGCCAACAGCGCTGCATGGTTGCCCCGCTCAATGATGCGCCCCGCGTCCATCACCAGGATCTCGTGCGCATCCACCACGGTGGACAGTCGGTGCGCAATCACCAGCGTGGTCTTGTTGCGCGCCACGCTTTGCAGCTCGGCCTGGATGGCGCGCTCGTTGGCAGAATCCAGCGCAGAGGTGGCTTCGTCAAAAATCAGGATGGGGGGGTTCTTGAGCAATGTGCGGGCAATGGCGACGCGTTGCTTCTCGCCGCCCGACAACTTCAACCCCCGCTCACCGACCATGGTGCCGTAGCCCTTGGGCGTGGAACTGATGAAGTTGTGAATGTGTGCAGACGCTGCCGCCTCTTCCACCTGCTCGCGCGTAGCACCGGGTTTGCCGTACGCGATGTTGTATTCCACCGTGTCGTTAAACAGCACCGTGTCTTGCGGCACGATGCCAATCGCCTGGCGCACACTGGACTGGGTGACCTGCTTGATGTTCTGACCGGCGATCAGGATGCGACCGCCCTCCAGCGGGTTTGACACATCGTAAAAGCGGAACAGCAACCGCGCCAATGTGGACTTGCCCGAGCCAGAAGGGCCGACCACGGCCACCGTCTTGCCGGCCGGAATGTCAAAACTGATGTTGTGCAGAATGGTGCGGCCACTGCCAGGGTTGGCCGCCGTGGACAAGTCATAGGAAAAGCTGACATTCTCAAACGCCAGCGGCGTATCCGCGGACAACTGCAGCGGCTGCGCACCCGGCACATCGGCAATCTCACGTTCGCGCTCCATCAGCGTGAACATCTTTTCCAGGTCGGTCAGGCTCTGTTTGATCTCGCGGTAGATCACGCCCAAGAAATTCAGCGGTATGTAGAGCTGAATCATGAAGGCGTTGACCATAACCAGGTCGCCTAGCGTCATGCGGCCATCGACCACGCCCTGTGTCGCGCGCCACAGCATGGCCACCAGGCCGGTGGCGATGATGAGCTGCTGGCCGGTGTTCAGCATGGACAGTGTGGTCTGGCTCTTCAGGCGCGCGCGGCGCAGGCGGGCCAGGCTTTCGTCATACCGATTGGCCTCGAAACCTTCATTGTTGAAATATTTGACGGTCTCGTAGTTCAGCAACGAGTCAATGGCCTTGGAGTGCGCAGCCGAATCGAACTCGTTGGCCTCACGGCGGAACTGGCTGCGCCACTCGGTCACCATCACGGTGAAGGTGATGTAGAACGCCAGCGCGCCCAGCGTGATCCACGCAAACCACACATCAAACTTGACGGCCAGAATGGTCAGCACCATCGCCACTTCAATCAGCGTGGGGACGATGCTGAACAGCGAGAACGAGATCAGCGATTCGATGCCGCGCACGCCGCGTTCGATATCGCGCGTCATGCCACCGGTTTGGCGTTCCAGGTGGAAGCGTAGGCTCAGGGCATGCAGGTGCTCAAAGGTTTGCAGCGCAATGCTGCGCGCCGCGCCCTGGGTGGCTTTGGAGAACACCAGTTCGCGCAGCTCGGTGAAGGCCGACGTGCACAGGCGCAACGCGCCATAGCCCAACAACAGCGCCACAGGAACGACCAGCACCACGGCCGGGTCGCCGGGCTTGAAGCTCATGCGGTCCACCAGCGTCTTGAGCAACAGCGGCACGCCCACGTTGGTCAGCTTGGCGCCCACCATCAGGGTCAGCGCAAAGATGACCCGCCATTTGTAGGCCCACAAGTAGGGGAACAGGCGCTGGATGGTGTCCCAGTCAGACTTGGTGGGCTGTCCGGGTACCGTCAGGGTGGGGGCAGGAGCGGTGGCTTGGTGGCTGAGGTCGCGCATGAGGGGAAAAGTATTGGGGGTCGGTCCTGCAAGAGGTTAGGATTGTGCCTATGTCTACGAATTCAAGCCCACCCACTATCCAATTGCCCAAAGACGAGGAGCTGGTCCTCAAGGTCATCCCCATGCCGGCGGACTGCAATGCAAATGGCGATATCTTCGGCGGCTGGGTCATGGCCCAGGTTGACTTGGCGGGCTCTGTATTGCCCGCGCGTTACACCGAGGGCCGCATGGCCACGGTGGCGGTCAATGAGTTTGTGTTCAAGCACCCGGTGCGGGTGGGCGACATCTTGTCGTTCTTTTCTCGGGTGACACGTATCGGGCGCACGTCCATCACCGTGAAGGTGGAGGTCTATGCCGAGCGCTACCGCACGCAGGGCCAGTACATCAAGGTGACCGAAGCCTCGGTGACTTATGTGGCCATTGACGACGAAGGCAAGCCGCGCGAGATATCCAGGACCACGATCGTGTGATGGGCCTAAGCCAGGGCTGTCACCACCAGGCAGACCAGGGCAATGGCTACACCGAGCAGCTCGGCCCGGGTCAGCGAGAGCAGGCGGCGCACGATCAGCGTCATAAAGGGCACCAACAACGCGGCCCCCACCCAACGGTCCAGCGGAGCCAGGCACACGCGGGCCAAAACCCACCACCAGACGCAGTGCACGAAAAACCCCCAAAACTCGGCACGTGAGGTGGCGCTGGTGGCATCCACCGCACGCCGCCAACCCACGAACACGGTGTGCCCCCACGTGAGGTCTTCGGTATCCAGCAGCTTCTGCACGGCATGCAGGGCCCAAACGCCCAGCAGCATGGGGCCAACAACGGCGCTATACAGCGCAATCCCCAGGTAAAAAGGCGAGTCATAACCGCTACCGCCACCACCGCCCGTCATCGCCATTCCTACAGCGAACACCCCCGCGCCAGCCAGCAGGGTGGTTAGGGTCACGGCAGTTACTGGCAAGCCCGCGCGCAGCATGGCGCGGCCAGCCCCAAACATCAACAGGGCCACGCCCGTCGCACCAAGGAATAGCTGTAGCTTCTTGCCCGCTGCGGGCCAGCCGTCGTGTGGGCTCAGGGCCCATTTCTTTGCGACCGGTGGCTCCAGTGGTTTTTCGGCATGGGTCCATTGCCGCCCTACCTCTTGCTGTGATGCCTGCAGGCGCAGGCGCCAATCAGCAGCTTGGTTGGCCAAGCCAGCCAATGCCCCCTCCAGATGCAGCAAGCGCGAAGGCGTGTCCAATTCGTGCGACACCCAGAGTGGCCGCGCCACGCCCTTTTGTACATCCGCAACGGCGGACAACAGCCGCTGCCGCCAATACGCGCCGGTGGGTGGCGCTTCGCACGCCAGCGCGTCGCTCTCGGCGCCAGGCGCCAGCATCACCACCTCATCCAACTTGGCACTGCCCGCCGGTGGTTGAGGCCGGTCCCAGTTGCAAACAAACGCCAGGCCACCACGCCCCGTACCCGACTCACCACCCAAAATCAGATCAGGGCGCTGAATGGGAAGTGGTAGGGCCGTTTTGTTGATGACCCGCAGTGACAGCATGAACTGGACTTGTCCGTTGGAGGACTCAGAGACCCAGACACCGGGTGCCACGGAGCGCATCGAGCGATACACAATTGCAAAATAAGGAACAGGCCCTTCCCCGTCAGGCCAGCGGATGTCCAGGCCCTTATCGAACGCAGCTTGCCAAGTGCCCACAAACTGCGCGTCCAAAACACTGCCTCGCGTTTTGCCCTGCGCAACGGCTGCAGTAACGCTGCGCTGCGGCGTTACCTGCCCTCCCAACTGCTCCACGTAGCTATGTAGCAACTCGCGACGCAGGGCGTCGACATCTTCGTCAGCACCGCCAACATCCTTGAGCAGGCCGAGCAGAAAGTAGGCTTGCGCCGGATCGCTGCCCAGCGAAGTTTGGGCCAACGCGGCAGAGAAGGAACTCTGTTTGGTTGGCGGTTTGGCCGCCCATGCCGCGCCCTGCAACAGCAGCGCGCAGACCAGACCTACGAAAATGCGGTGAATCATTGCAGCTCGGCCTTCGCATGGGTAACGGGGTCTGCAGATTCTCGTCTACAACCCGCGAGCCAGCGCAAAGAAAGCATGACGTCTATCTTCGGCGTACCGAACAGCAACAGCGCCAACCCCTGCGCCGCCAACCGCCTGGATGCCGATATTGGCAGTGGCACACACGGTGCCCGGACATCCTACTTTCTACCCGCTCTGGGGCGGGCAACCCCAAACAAAGCCAGATATTCCAGAATGCGTCCGAACTGGGCCTGAACGTTTCTGCGGTCAACAACAGGGTGAAAAGTTCCAGCGTAAACGCTACGGCATAATTTTTGGCCAGAGCCATTTGCTATGTATTTAATAGCTGCACAATTAGAATCGGCGAGGGCTAACGGCTATTTTTACTAAAACATCCCTTGGCAACCGGCACCTGCAGCAGAACACGCTGAAGTAGGCGCCTTGTTCCATCACGCGTACATCGGCGCGATTGAGTATGACGATGGTGATAGCACCGTGCCTGCGGGTTTCTACGGGGTCATGCATGGCTTTCAGTAACCAGTCTCGCGGGAGACAGCAGCATCAGTGACAACCCTATCGGTGAATTCAATAGCAGCAGCTATAACCGGGGAACAAAAAAACAATAGGAGATGATGTGCTGTTTCTTCAACTGGTGATCAGCGGGATCGCACAGGGGTGTATCTATGGGCTGATTGCACTGGGGTTTGTGCTGATCTACAAAGCGACCGAGACCGTGAGCTTCGCGCAGGGCGAGCTGATGATGTTGGGCGCATTTGGTGGCTTGGTAGGCATGACGATGCTGGGCTTTCCGTACTGGCTGGCCGTCATCAGCGCAATAGCAGCCATGGCGGTGTTTGGTGTGGTGTTGGAACGCGCCGTCATCCGACCCATTTTGGGTCAACCCGCTTTCTCCGTTGTGATGCTGACCATCGGCATCGGTTACGTGGCACGCGGTGCCATCACCATGGTGCCCGGCATCGGCACGGACACGCAGGCCTTGCCTGTGCCCTACAAAGATGAAATCTGGAACGTTGCCGGTGTGGTGCTCAATGTGGAGCACATGGCGGTGATTGGAGCTACGGCTGTGCTGTGTGTACTGTTGTTCGCCCTGTTTCGCTACAGCAAGCTGGGCATTGCGATGCAGGCCGCATCGCAAAACCAGTTGGCGGCCTACTACATGGGCATACCCGTGCAGCGGCTCAATGGTATCGCCTGGGGCCTGGCTGCTGCCGTCGCCGCCGTTGCGGGCTTGCTGCTGGCACCCATCACCTTTGTGCACGCCAACATGGGGTTCATCGGCCTCAAAGCCTTTCCTGCAGCCGTCGTCGGTGGCTTTGGCAGCTTGCCCGGTGCCATCGTTGGCGGGCTGGTGATTGGCATCGTGGAATCACTGTCTGGCTTTTACTTGCCCGAGGGCTTCAAGGACACCGCCGCCTATGTGGTGGTGCTCATCATGCTGATGGTCAAACCCAATGGTCTTTTTGGTGAAAAGCTAAGGAAGAAGGTCTGATGCGCTTTATTTTCAAGACCGACTACAACCAGGACATCAAGCTGGCCAAGCATGGCGGCCATGTGTTCTGGTACGGCGCACTGATGCTCTTGCTGGTTGCCGCGCCGTGGTTGTTTGCCGAATACTGGCTGGCCCAACTGACCTTGGTGTTGATCTATTCCGTGGCCGGGCTGGGGCTGATGCTGCTGGCAGGCTTTACCGGCCTGTTCTCCATGGGGCACGCGGCCTTCCTGGGTGTGGGTGCCTATACGCACGCGGTGCTGACCAACATGGGAGTGCCCTTTCCCATCGCGCTGGCGTGCGCTGCGGGTCTGTCCGCTGCGGTCGGGCTGGTGGTGGGCCTGCCTGCGCTGCGCGTGAAGGGCATCTACCTCGGCATTGCCACGCTGTCCTTCGGATTTATCGTGGAAGAAGTGCTGGCGCGTTGGGAATCGGTCACCGGCGGCAACGCCGGCATCCACATCAAGAAGCCCGATATCTTTGGCTGGGTGCTGGACACGGGTGACCAGTTTTACTTTTTGTGCCTGGTCATCACCGTGCTCGCCACGCTGGGCATTTTGAACTTGCTGCGCTCCCCCACGGGTCGCGCGTTTGTGGCGATACGCGATTCCGAAATTTCGGCGCAAAGCATGGGCATACACCTGGCCTACTACAAGACCCTGTCGTTTGCCATCTCCGCCGCGCTGGCCGGTATTGCGGGCGCACTGTATGCGCACAACCTACAGTTCATATCGCCCGACCAGTTCAACATTCTGCAGTCCATCGATCTGCTGCTGATGATTGTGATTGGCGGCGCGGGCTCGGTACATGGCGCGTTCTTGGGTGCCATCTTTTTGATCACGATGCCGCAGGTGATTGCGATGTCCAAGGACCATCTGCCTGCCGTGGTAGGGCAGGCGCCCGGGCTGCAGGGCCTGGTCTACGGCTTGGTGCTGATTGGCTTTGTGTTGTTTGAGCCCCAAGGGCTCTACGGGCGCTGGCTGAAGATTCGCACTTATTTGCAGATGTTCCCGTTCTACCGCAAGGGCATGTTCAAACGGCAGAAATCGTTCCAAAAATCCGACAGGCTGAAGTAATGAGCGCCCTCCTTCTTTCAGCCAAAAATCTGAGCGTGCGCTTTGGCGGCGTGCTGGCGGTCAACAACGTGGGTTTTGATGTCAAACAAGGCGAAGTCTTCACGCTGATTGGTCCCAATGGTGCAGGCAAGACGACGGTGTTTAACCTGATCAGCCGCATCTACACGCCAACCACCGGCAGCATTGATTTCCAAGGCCCCAATGGCATGCTCAAACTGACCGAGCAGCCACCACAAAACGTGGCCTCGCTCGGCATTGCACGCACCTTCCAGAACATCGAGTTGTTTGAGCATGCGTCGGTGCTGCACAACCTGCTGATCGGCCGCCACACGCACCGGGCCACCAACCTCTGGCAAGACCTGTTCTTCACCTCCAAGGTGCGCGAGGCCGAGTTGAAGGCGCGTGAAAAGGCCGAAGAGGTCATCGACTTTTTGAACCTGCAGCACTACCGAGACACTTTTGTGGCCGGCCTTCCCTATGGCGTGCGCAAAGTGGTGGAGCTGGCCCGCGCGCTGTGTACCGAACCCAAACTGCTGCTGCTGGACGAGCCCTCCAGCGGCTTGAATGTGGAAGAGACCGACGACATGGCGTTTTGGATACAGGACATCAAACACGAGCTGGGCATCACGGTGTTGATGGTGGAACATGACATGTCGCTGGTCTCCAAAGTATCAGACCGCGTGCTGGCCATGAACCAGGGTGAGATGCTGGCCATGGGCACGCCGCGCGAGGTGCAGAGCGACCCGGGCGTGATTGAGGCTTACCTTGGCTCGGTGGACGATGTGTCATCTTTGCGCAGGGGGGCCACGGTATGAGTTCAGTGCCTCCCGCAGTTAGCGACACCCCGGTGCTCAAACTGCTCAACGTCGAGAGCGCT
>NZ_JANXUQ010000228.1 GCF_025356155.1 Rhodoferax sp.
CTTCATGGGCAAGGTGTACCAGGCGCCGGAGTTGGCGGGAGCGTTCACCAGCTGGCAGGTCAATGTGCCGCAACTGTATGCCGACGTCGACCGCGCCAAGGCCCGCCAGCTCAATGTGCCGGTGACCGATATTTTTGACACTATGCAGATCTACCTGGGTAGCCTGTACGCCAACGACTTCAACAAGTTTGGCCGTACCTACAGCGTGAAGGTGCAAGCCGATGCGGCCTTCCGTGCACGGGCCGAAGATGTGGGCTTGCTCAAGGTGCGTTCGACCACGGGTGAGATGGTGCCGTTGTCGGCGCTGATGAAGGTGCAGTCCAGCTTCGGCCCCGAGCGCGCCATGCGCTACAACGGTTACCTGTCGGCTGACGTGAGTGGTGGCCCTGCCCCCGGCTATTCATCGGGCCAGGCCCAGGCGGCGATTGAACGCATTGCTGCAGAAACTTTGCCCAAAGGCATTGGTTTTGAGTGGACCGAGCTGACCTACCAGGAGATATTGGCTGGCAACTCTGCGGTGCTGGTGTTCCCACTGGCGATCCTGCTGGTCTTCCTGGTGCTGGCCGCGCAGTATGAAAGCCTGACGTTGCCGATTGCCATCATTCTTATCGTGCCGATGGGCCTGTTGGCGGCGATGACGGGCGTGTGGATATCGGGTGGTGAGAACAATGTCTTCACACAGATCGGGCTGATGGTGCTGGTGGGCTTGTCGGCGAAGAACGCGATTCTGATCGTCGAGTTTGCCCGCGAGCTTGAGTTTGCCGGGCGCACACCACTGCAAGCCGCGATTGAAGCCAGCCGCCTGCGCCTGCGCCCCATCCTGATGACATCGCTCGCGTTTGTGATGGGCGTCTTGCCGCTGGTGCTGTCTACCGGTGCCGGTGCAGAGATGCGCTCGGCCATGGGTGTGGCCGTGTTCTCGGGAATGATTGGTGTGACGGCGTTCGGTCTTTTCCTGACGCCGGTGTTCTACGTCGCACTGCGCGCCATGACGGGCAACCGCGCCCTCAAGCTGCATGGTGAAGTGCCGCATGTTGCGCAGGCTATCGGATCCGGATCCGGATCCGGCTCAGGCTCAGGCTCAGGCTCAGGCTCAGGCTCGGGCTCGGGCTCGGGCGGTGGTGGCGGCACCTTGCACACACAGCCTGCTGCGCCCCTCAAACAGCATGAATAACAAAAGAAACCCCATTGAAAGATCGAAGGAGTTCACCATGAACCGCACCTATTCAACACCGCGCACGGCACTGGTGCCGCTTGCCATCGCCTTGGTGCTGGCAGGCTGCGCGAGCTCTGCCATCGTTGACACATCGCAGGTGCCTGCCGTGCCCACCGCCTTCAAGGAAAGTGCCCCTGCGGGCGCGCCAAGTGCATCAACTGCGGCAATCCCGCAGGCGCAGGGCCAATGGTGGACGGCCTTTGCCGACCCCGTGCTCGACAGCCTGATAACCAAGGCCAACAGCAACAACAGCAGCATCCAGGTCGCGGCCGGGCGTCTGGCGCAAGCGAGAGCCCTCGCGGGCCAGCTGGATGCCAACCGCTTTCCGCAAATCGGTGTTGGCGCTGGCGCCACGCGACAGCTCAATGCCACCACCGGCAATGTCGCGCAAACCATGGTGAGCGCGGGTGCCAATCTGTCGTATGAAGTGGATCTGTTTGGCAAGCTGTCCGGCGTGTCGAATGCCGCATCGCTTGACGCTGCGTCTCGCGAGGACTTGCTGCGCAGCACGCAATTGCTTGTGCAGGCCGATGTCGCACAAACCTACCTCAGTCTGCGCGCCCTCGACGCCGAGCGCGAGTTGGTGCGCAGCACGCTGCAGGCCTACCAGAACACGGTGCGCCTGACGGAAGTGCGCTTGCGCGAAGGCGATGTGGCCGAGCTGGAAGTGGCACGCGTGCGCAGCGAGGCGGCGTCCACCGAATCCGAAGCCCTGGCGCTGGACCAGCGCCGCGCGGTGCTGGAGCATGCACTGGCCGTGCTGGTGGGGGAGGTCGCGTCAAACTTTGCCATCGCACCCACGACCTGGTCCACGGCCTTGCCTGTCATACCCGCAGGTGTGCCCAGCACCGTGTTGACACGCAGGCCTGACGTTGCGGCGGCGCAGAACACCATGCAGGCCGCACAGGCACGGGTGGGCATGGCCAAGGCAGCTTGGTTCCCAAACTTTTCGCTGACGGCCAACGGCGGTTATGCCGCACCCGAGGTCCAGGATCTGTTCAAGCTGTCGACCCAGGCCTGGGGTGTGGGCGCATTGCTGTCGCTGCCCATCTTTGACGGTGGCCGGCGCGAGGCCGGCGTGCAAGGCGCCAATGCCGACCTGAACATTGCACTGGCCAACTACCGCGAACAGGTGCTGGTCGCCTTCCGCGATGTTGAGGATCAGCTTGCGGCCTTACGCTTGCTGGCAGACCAGTCCGAAGCCCAGTCCCGCTCCGTCGCCTCCAGCAGCCGCACCACCGTGTTGTCCGGCTCGCGCTACCGCAACGGTTTTGTCAGTCAACTGGATCTGCTAGACGCGCAACGTAGCGAGCTGCGCAACCGCAGGCAGGCGCTGCAGGTCAAGGCTGCGCAGTATGCGGCGACGGTCGGGTTAATACGGGCTTTGGGTGGAGGCTGGGTGTAAGGCTATTCGTATCAGCGGTTGTACCGGTTTACCAGCCGCATCCCCTGCTGCGCACTCGGGTTGTCCCGCGCAAAGGCCTCGCGGGCGCGGGCGTAGCCAAAGTTCCAGTGGTCTTCCATGTGTTGCACAAACACCGGGTAGCTGGGCGGCGCCTCCAGGCGCACTCGGTTCTCGCGCCAGGCCAGGACCTTGCGCAAATACGGTTTGGCCAGAGCCTGTTCGATATCGGATGCGTCTATCCACACATCAGCGTGCTGGGCGTGTACGTGGCGCAGGCGCTGGTTGGCATCGGTGCCGAGTACGGAGCGCCAGGCTGGGACCGACATCACTTGGTCAAACGGCGCCTTGAATTCGATGACCACGCGGTCGGCCAACTGGTGGGCCATTTCGATGGGGAACAAATCGACGACGCCGCCCATGTAGTGCGCTCTACCATGCGGGTGGCAGCTGAAGTAGTACATATCCGACACCGAGATGCGCGCCGCCTGGTCCAACGGCATCGTGGTATCGGTCGCCACCTGTGGCGCCACTGCGCTGTTTCCCCATTCTGCTGCGCCCAATGGCGCGCGCGCACCAAGCAACAACTGCGCAGCACGTGGACCGCAAAACACCGTCTGTTCAAACAACTTGCGCCGCCCGCGCCGATGCCCAACCTCTGCTGGCGTGTACAGCAGCTTGCCGCCCACCAGGGCCACGTCCGGCCCATGGGGTGCAGACGGCGAAGCCAGTTGCGGCAATGCCGGCAGGGCAAACAGGTAGTTGTCAAACAGATCGGGCATGCGGGGTGCCGGCTTGCGGTTGATGGCGCGGCTGGCTACGTCCAGCAGCGTGCGGTGGATGGTCGCAGCCGGTGCGGGCTGGATGGCACTCCAGAAGCGGTGCATGTCGGGCGATGCCAGCCAGGCCTTTTGGGCGGCGGGGTCGGGCAGCGTGTGGATCACCGCCGCAGCAATGGCGCCACCGCAGCTGGCGAGCACCACGTCAGGTGCCTGCCCCGCTTCGCAGGCCGCGGCGTACATGCCCAGGTAAATGCCAAAGCGAAAGCCGCCGCCCGACAGCACCATGCACTGCCGGTATTTTTTTATGGATGGTTGGGTCATCTGCTCGAAAGTAGCACAAACCGCCGTCGCAGTCCGTGGCGAGCCGCTCACATGCTGCTTGCTACATATTAAGTAGCATACTATTTATATTTTTCGAGGGCTGCAGCCAAATTCCCTATAAGCCACACCCCCGCATCAGCAGTGAAACAACATGCTCCGTGGCGCGCACATGGTCTTTTTTGCTCAGTGCCTTGCGCCCCAGCACGGCGCAGACCTGCACGTCGAAGTCGGCATAGGTTTGTGTCGCTGCCCAGATCGTGAAGAACAGGTGGGTGGCGTCGACGGGGGCCATGCGGCCGGCGTCTATCCATCCCTGGATGACGGCAGTTTTTTCTACGACCAGTGGGCGTAGCTCGGTCGTCAGAATGTTCTTGACCACCGGGGCGCCGTTGAGCATCTCGTTGGCAAACACCTTGGACCCGTCAGGCCGCTGGGCCGATAGCGCCATCTTGACCCGTATGTACTGCTCCAGCGCGGCGCGCGGCGCGGCTTCCGCCGTGATGCCCTGTGCAGGCGCGAGCCAGTCGCCCAGCGTGCGGGCCAGCACGGCACGGTAGAGCACGTCCTTGCTGCCAAAGTAGTAGTGCAGGTTGGCTTTGGGCAGGCCGCTGGCCATGGCGATGGCCGCCATGGTGGCGCCGCCAAAGCCGGCGCGTGCAAACACCTTCTCGGCGGCCGCCAGGATGCGGTTTTCGTTGGACTTGCGAATCTGCCCCTTGATCGGATCTTCCTCGGCGGCTGGTGTGGCTGTGGGCGCTGCCGCAGCGCGTGTGCTAGTTGGTTTGGCGTGTGGTGTCATGCGGGCAAAAAAGGGGTCGCACCGTTGCAGATACGACCCCTGACTACAGGGTGGAACCGAAAAGAATGGCTCAGCAGTTTACTTACTTGGCCGCAGCATCCCACACGACGTGGGTCATGGCGGCTGCACCGGGGTCTTTCTTGATGACAGGCGAACTGCCGCCAGCCAGCAAGACCTTGACGGTGCGCTCATAGGCGGCGGGCTCCAGGTAACCGATCTTGGCCGTGCCGGCATTGGTGATCAGCTTGGCCACATTCTCCATCTGGCGCTTTTGCACCTTCAGCGTGGCGCTGCCCGATGCATCGGCGGCCACCACAATCTTGGCTGCTGCTTCAGGGTCTTTGACCGCGTCATTCCAGCCCTTGAACGTGGCCTTCAAAAACTTGGCCATGCGGGCCACAAAAGCGGGGTCCTTGAGCTTGGCTTCCATCACATACAAGCCGTCTTCTAACGTGGCCACGCCCTCTTTTTCATAGAAGAAGGTGACCAAGTCGCTCTCTTTGATACCCGAGTCCACTACCTGCCAGTACTCGTTGTAAATCATCGTCGAGATACAGGCGGCCTGGTTTTGCAGCAGCGGGTCTACGTTGAAGCCTTGCTTCAGGATCTTGATGTCGGTGTCGGGCTTGTTGCCCAGCTTGGCCATCCAGTTCAGGAAGGGGTATTCGTTGCCGCCGTACCAGACGCCCAGGGTCTTGCCCTTGAGGTCCTTGGGCGTGGCCACGCCGCTGGACTTCTTGCAGGTCAGCATCAGGCCGGACTGGTTGAACACCTGGGCGATGTTGACCAGGGGTACACCGGCTTCGCGCGATGCCAGCGCCGAGGGCATCCAGTCCACGACCACGTCAGCACCGTTGCCGGCAATCACCTGCGCGGGTGCGATGTCGGGGCCGCCGGGCTTGATGGTCACGTCCAGCCCCTCGGCCTTGTAGTAGCCCTTGGCCTGCGCCACGTAGTAGCCGGCAAACTGCGCCTGGGGCAGCCATTTCAACTGCACGGTCACCTTGTCGGCGGCGTGGGCGGTCATGCCGCAAACCGCCAAAACCGCGGCCGTCAGGCCCTTTAGCACCACAGTTTTTCGCACCAGAGAAGAACGGGTCATAGAACACTCCTTGGGTTTGGGATGGAAACAAAACAACAACGGGACACAAATGCAGAACACATTATTTGCCACGAATCGACGGATGCCAGAACGCGGCACGCCGCTCCAGCTGTACAAGCAAGGCATAGGCCAGCGAACCGGTGACTGCAGCCACCACAATCGCACCCCAGACCAGAGACATGTTCATGCGGGCCGCCTCGGTCGAAATCCGAAAGCCCAGGCCCACCGTGGGTGAGCCAAAAAACTCGGCCACGATGGCGCCAATCAGGGCCAGTGTGGCGTTGACCTTCAGCGCACCAAAGATAAACGGCGTGGCAGAGGGCAGGCGCAATGACCACAGCGTGCGGCTGTAACTGGCGGCATAGCTGACCATCAGTTCGCGCTCCAATTTTCCGGACGACTTCAACCCCGCCAGCGTGGACACCAGCATCGGGAAGAAAGTCATCAGCACAACCACCGCGGCCTTGGACGGCCACTCGAAACCAAACCACATCACCGCAATCGGCGCGACTGCCACCAGCGGCACGGTGCTGGTCAGCGACGCGAGTGGCAACAGGCCACGTTGCAGGAATGGCATGCGGTCAATCGCCACGGCCACCGCAAAGCCCAGGCCACTGCCCAGCAGCCAGCCCACACACACGGCCTTCAGCACGGTCTGGCTGAAGTCGCCCCACAGCTTACCGGGGTTGTCGATCAGCGACTGCACGATCAGCGTGGGTGCGGGCAGCAGCACGCGCGGCACCTCAAAGGCCACGACCAGCATTTGCCAGAAGTACAGCACCCACAGGCCGAATAGCGCGGCGGTCAGCACGCCATCGAAACGTGTGCCCTGGATGGCGGCTACCCGTCGGATGGTCCACAGGGCAGCCGCGCCCAAGGCCACAAGCATCAACCAGAAGAGGGCGGTGGGCGGGCTGCCGGTTTGTGCTGTGGGGTGCAAGAACAACAGGCTGGCGACGATAAGCGACGCGACGACGGCAAATGCCGTGACGCGGTAGGAAGGGTTTTGCACGGTCGGCAGTGAGGCCGTTGTACGCGCTGCGGGTACTTCGCGCGCGGAGGGTGCGGTGGGTGCAACCTGCGGGGTGGGCCTTGTCATGATTGCCTCCGATGCCGCAGGGCAAAGTGTTCGGTAGCGGCAACCAACGTGGTCAGCAACAAGCCTAACAGCGCCGACATCACCAGTGCCGACCAGATGGCCAGTGTGTTGCCATAGTAGGAGCCCGTCAGCAGCCGTGCACCCAGGCCGGCCGTGGCGCCGGTCGGCAGCTCGGCCACCATGGCGCCGACCAGGCTGGACGCAATGCCCACACGTAGTGCGGGAAACAAAAAGGGTAGGGCGGCGGGCAGGCGCAACAGCCACAGTGCTTGCCAGCGGCTGGCGGCATAGGTATGCATCATTTCGGTCTCAATGACCTGCGGTGAGCGCAGCCCCTGCACCATGGCCACAGTGACCGGGAAGAAACTCAGGTACATCGCAATCACCGCCTTGGGTGCCAGGCCCTCCAGGCCCAGGCTGCCCAAGATCACCAGCACGATGGGCGCGATCGCCAGCACCGGCACGGTTTGCGACGCCACGATCCACGGCAGCAAGGCACGGTCCAAAGTACGCGAGTGCACGATCAACACGGCTAGCACTAGGCCCAGCAATGTGCCCAGCACAAAGCCAACCAGCGTGGTCTGCCCGGTCACTGCCACGTGGAACAGCAGGTTGCGTGGTGAATCGATGGGCCAGTCGACCAGGCTGGACCAAAAGTCCTGCGCAATCTGGTGTGGTGCGGGCAACACCGGGCGTTCCATGTTCAGCGTAGTGCTCAACAGGTCATGCCACGTGAAAGGATTGCCGGTCGGCGTCAGCACACGCTCGACTGCGGCGCTGGCATTCATGGCCCACGCGGCGCCATACCAGGTCAGCAGCACCGCGATGAGCACCACGGCAATCGGCAAGCCACCCTCCCAGATGCGGGTGGCCAGGGGTGCGGCAGGCGCCTTACTCGATGTGGCCATCGGCAAGCGCCTCGCGCACCGCGTGCGCCACGTCCATAAAGGCCTGGGTGTCGCGCAGGCCCAAGTGGCGTTCGTCAGGCAGCGGCGATTCAATCACTTTGATAATCCGACCCGGCCGCGGCGACATGACAACGATGCGGGTGGATAGATAGACCGCCTCGGCAATCGAGTGCGTCACAAACACTACAGTGCGGCGCTCGCGTTGCCATAGCTGTTGCAGTTGTTCGTTGAGCCGGTCGCGGGTGATTTCGTCCAGCGCGCCAAAGGGCTCGTCCATCATCAAAATCTTGGGCTGAAAAGCCAGCGCGCGGGCGATGGACACGCGTTGCTGCATACCGCCCGATAGCTGCCATGGGTACTTGCCTTCAAAACCCTTGAGCCCCACGCGCTCCAGGTGCGCCATCGCCGTGCGGCGGTTTTGGGATTTTTCACCGCCCTGGATTTGCAGCGGTAGCATCACATTGCCCAAAACGGTGCGCCATGGGAACAAGGCTGGTGCCTGGAACACATAGCCATAGGCGCGGGCCAAACGGGCATCGTGCGGGCTGACACCGTTGACCAGCACCGTGCCTTCGCTGATCTGCTCCAGGTCGGCAATCACGCGCAAGAGTGTGGTCTTGCCGCAGCCGGATGGGCCGATCAGCGACACAAACTCGCCCTCGCCAATGCTCAGGTCGATATTGCTCAGGGCTTTGACCGGGGTGTCGGCCGTCTGGTAGACCAAGCTGGCGTTGTGCACTTCCACCGCAGCGGTCGACGCAGATGCACCCACAGGCGGGGCGCTGGACGGAGACCTTGGCTGGGCGGCGGTAGGGTGATCAGGTTTCATGGATAAAAGCTAACCATTTGGTCAATTTATTGTAGGCTTGCTTGCAAGTTCCGTACCGCAATTTAGCCCACTATCCGCACTTACCCTGCCCCGGACTTACCCGCGTATGGTAAGTGTTCCCTTGGCGCAGCGGGGCATCAGTGGTCACCGATAATGGCGCGACGTAACGCTTTGCCCCTTGAACCCACCATGCGTGTTCTCCTCTACAAAGACCTCGACATTCGCCGAGTAAAGGCTGCATTTGCCAAAGTGCGCGCCGCCATTGAGGCCGACGACTTCCGCAGCGCCGACGTCAAGAAACTCGCGCCCTTGCCCTATTGGCGTGCCAAGCTGGACTACAGCAATCGCTTGTTATTGCAATTTGCCCGCCTTGGCGACGAGACGGTGTGCCTGGCGTTGGAAGTCATTGAGAACCACGCTTACGACAAGTCCCGGTTTTTGCGCGGCGCCAGCTTGATTGAGGCCAAGATCGAACACGAACCGGTACTGGCCAACATTGCGGCGGCACACACCCACCACGACACCGTGGCTCTGCGCTGGCTGCATACCAGTCGCGATGAATTTGATCTGCTGGATAAGCCCATCATGTTCGACGACGCCCAAGAGGCGGTGCGCCGCTTGCCTGCACCGGTGGTGGTGGTGGGCTCCGCCGGATCGGGCAAAACGGCCGTCACGCTGACCAAGTTGCGCGAGGCCGAGGGCCGGGTGTTGTATGTCACGCTGTCCGCTTACCTGGCCCAATCCGCGCGCGCCCTGTACGACGCCCATGGCTATGAGAACGCGGCGCAAGAGGCAGAATTTTTGAGCTACCGCGAGCTGATCGAGACCTTGCGCGTGCCCAGCGGGCGCGAGGTCACATTCACCGCCTTCGCGGCTTGGTTTGAGCGCCACCGCCAAACCGTGCGCAACATGCTGGGCGAGCTGGACGCTCACGCGCTGTTCGAGGAGTTCCGCGGCGTTATCAGCGCCAGCCCGCAGGGGCCGTTGGACCTGGCCAGCTACTTGGCGCTGGGGCCGCGTCAGTCGCTGTTGGGTAGCGAGGAACGCACCCTCGCACACGCACTGTTCCAGCGCTATCGGCAGTGGCTGCTTGATGCCGGGCTGTTTGACCTAAATCTGGTGGCGCACGATTGGCTGGCCCTGGCGCAGCCGCTGTACGACTTTGTTGTCATTGACGAAGTGCAAGACCTGACTAATGTACAACTCGCCCTGGTGCTGGCGTGCCTCAAGAAACCGGGCCAATTTTTGCTGTGCGGCGATTCCAACCAGATCGTGCACCCCAATTTCTTCTCATGGGCAGCGGTGCGCAGCCTGTTCTGGCATGGCTTGGCAGGCGAAGCGGCGCAGCGCCAGAGCCTGTCGGTGCTGCAAGCCAATTTCCGCAACACCCGTAGCGTTACCGAGTTGGCCAACACCTTGCTCAAAATCAAGCAGGCACGATTTGGCTCGATTGACCGCGAAAGCAACTTCTTGGTGCAGAGCGCTTCGCAACATGAAGGCTCGGTGAGCCTGCTAGCTGCTAAAGACGCGGCCCTGCGCGAGCTGGACACCCGCACCCGTGCCTCGGTGCACCACGCCGTGGTGGTACTGCGTGACGAGGACAAGGCGGGGGCCCGCGAGCACTTCCGCACGCCACTGGTGTTTTCTGTGCACGAGGCCAAGGGGCTGGAGTACCCCCACGTTATTTTGTACGCCCTGGTGTCGGGCCAACGCAGCGCCTATGCCGAGGTCTGCAACGGGGTTGCGCCAGCCGACTTGACCGTGGAGGAATTGAACTACAACCGCGCCCGCGACAAAGGCGACAAGTCGCTGGAGTTGTACAAGTTCTATGTGAACGCCTTGTATGTGGCCATGACACGGGCGGTGGAAAGCCTGGTGCTGGTGGAATCAGACACTGCCCATCCGCTGCTGGATCTGCTGCGCCTGCGGGTCGCCGTGGCGAGCGGCGCGGCAGCGGCGCCGGTGCAAACCTCTACCCGGGACGAATGGGCACAAGAGGCGCGCAAACTCGAACTGCAGGGAAAAGAGGAGCAGGCACGGGCCATTCGGGATGCGTTTCTTCAGGTTAAAACAGTGCCATGGACGCCCTGGTCTGAAGCCACACTGCGCGAGCTCACACCCCGTGCGCTGGACCCCACCCAGGTTTCGAACAAACCGCGCCAGGTACTGATGGACTATGCGCTGTGGCATGGTCAACAGTCCTGGGTTGAGCAACTCGCCGTCAAGGCCCACTTTCAACCGGCCCGCAGCTTGGTGCCAGGGGACACCTACGGTCAAATCAAGCGGTCTGAACACGACGTCAAGGGAAGTTTCCCGTATGACTTCGAAGGACGCATGATGCACCAGGAGCAATTGGGCATCCGCGCCGCGGACGCGCTGCGCCAACGCCACTTGCAGCCCTACACCACGCACAACTTCAAGGAGTTGCTGCGCCAGTGCGACACCTATGGCGTGGACCACTCCACCCCCACCGGTGGCACCCCGCTGATGCTGGCAGCCCGTGCCGGCAACCTGGCCTTGGTGGACGCTTTGTTGTTGCGCGGCGCGAACCCGCTGCTACAAGACGAGTTTGGCCATACGGCCTGGATGGCCGCCCTGAACCGCGCCATGGACGACGCCGACTTTTTGCGCCAAAAGATTGCGCCACTGTTTGAGCGCATTGGCCCCGCCGTGCTCGACGTGCAAACCGATGGCCGCCTCGTGCGGCTGGAGCGCCACCAGGGGGAATACTGGGTACTGAGCGTGATGCTGGCTGGCTTCAAGACGCTGCGCACGCGCTGTGCCGCGCGAGCGCTACATCCCTACACATACGATCCTGGTTTCTTTGCCGAGGCATTGCAAGCCACACTGGATGCACTGCCCGAGCATCTGTGGAGAGTCCAACGCCGCAAGCGCAGTTATGTCAACGCTGTCCTGGCCCGGGCCGAGGCGCGAAGTCAGTACCAGCCAGCGCGCAGGCTATGGGTGCGCACCTCCAAGGGCCACTACCTGCCGAATCCGGATGTGCAGCTTCGCACGCATAACGCTGACGCTGCGGGATGGTGCCCGGTGTACAAGACCCTCAACCTGCCCTGGGTTGATGCTGGAACCAATCGGTCTGTTTCCTGGGCCCAAAGCCTTACTGATTGGCTGGATCCAAAAAGGACGCAACTGGTCGATGAGGTTTTTTAGGGCGGGTCTGCATGGGCGCCAACAAGGCCATGCTGACTTACCGAGAGGCCATTTTCAACCCAATTTGGGTATTTTTAGCGATACCTCAAGGCAGACTGGCCTCTAGCAGCCTGTCGGACTATCCAGTCTCGAATTCATTTTTGACGATGCTACAAAAAGCATAGCGGAGTGTTAAAATTGGACCTGTCTCGATAGATAAATTTGCGCATGTCCAACTTCATCCCAGCCGACCGTAGGACCGACTACTTACTCCCCCCGTCGGTAGATGACTGGCTCAGCCAAGACCACCTTGCACGCTTCGTCGTTGAAGTCATTGATGAGCTCGATCTCTCCAATCTGACCCGCCAATACGCAGGACGTGGCTCCAAAGCACACCACCCAGCGACCTTGCTGGCCATTCTGGTGTACGGCTACTCAAGCGGCGTGTTCTCCAGTCGCAAGCTGGAAATAGCCACCTACGACTCGGTGGCCTTTCGCTACATTGCTGCAGGCACCCACCCCGACCACGATACCTTGGCCACCTTTCGTAGACGCTTCATCGGCGAACTCGCTGACCTGTTTGTGCAAGTGCTGCAGATGGCCCAAGAGATGAAGCTGCTCAAGCTGGGTACTGTCTGTTTGGATGGAACCAAGATTCACGCCAACGCATCGCGTCACAGTGCACTCTCGCACGGCCACATCGTCAAACTCGAAACCCAGCTCCAGCAAGAAGTCCAGGAGCTGCTAGCTCTGGCAGAAGCCAGCGACACGGCCAATGTGCCAGACGGCATGAGCCTACCCAAAGAGCTCAAACTGCGCGAAGACCGACTCGCCGCCATGGCCGCAGCCAAGGCCAAGATTGCCGCCCGCGCAGCTGAGCGTTATGCCCGAGAGAAGGCCGAGTTTGACGAGAAGATGAGCAAACGCCAGGCCAAGGAAGAAGAGACGGGCAAAAAGCCTGGGGGCAAAGCACCAAAGCCCCCTGAGCCTGGGGTCAATGACAACGACCAGATCAACTTGACGGACGAAGAATCACGCATCATGCCGGTGGCTGGTGGTGGCTTTGATCAGTGCTACAACGCCCAAGCCGCAGTGGATGCCGATAGCATGCTGGTGGTGGCGAGCGCCTTGACGCAGGCCCCCAACGACAAACAACAAGTTCAGCCGATGATCAAAGTCCTGCAAGAGCAGGCGCCCCAGTTGGGCGATGTCCAGGCCTTGATTGCAGACACGGGCTACTGCAGCGAGAACAATGTCAACGTTTGTGTGGATGCCCAGATTGAGCCCCTGCTGTGCGTTGCCCGCCAAGGCCATCACCCACACTGGCGAGAACGCTTTACCGAGCCCGTCACGCTGGTTGAAGATGCCACACCGATGCAGGCCATGGTGCATCGCTTGAGCACGATAGCGGGTAAGGCGGCGTATGCCATGCGCAAGCAAACGGTGGAGCCGGTCTTTGGCATCATCAAATCGGTGATGGGGTTCAGGCAGTTCTCCTTGCGTGGATTGCGCAAAGTCACAGGCGAATGGAATCTGGTTTGCCTGGCCTGGAATGTCAAGCGCATGGCGGTACTGCGTCCAAAAGTTGGGTAGGAAGGGGCAATGCCGTGAAAAACACCCAAAGAACAGAAAAATCAGTCGCAAGTGCCGGTTTTTAGCAAACTCAAAATCAGGCAGACTCTTGAACTCTCAAGTCCGACAGGCTGCTAGACTTCGCCGTTTCTAGCAATTGCGCTATATATTATGTAGCACTGGCTTGTTCCCAAACTGGCGCCGCCGCGCTCCTCGTGCCGCCAGTCGGTTCAAATCGCCTCGGTACGCTGCACCAACCAGTCCAGCGCCGCGCCGCTGACCAGCGGGCTCAGGCGCGCACGCACGGTGGCGTGGTAGGCGTTGAGCCAGGCAATCTCGTCGGTACGCAGCAGGCCAAGGTCAATGCAGCGGGTGTCGATGGGGCACAGCGTCAGCGTTTCGAATTCGAGGAAGTCGCCAAACTGCTCGCCGGTCTTGGCCGGTACGTTGAGCACCAGATTCTCGATGCGCACGCCCCATTGACCGGATCGGTACAGGCCGGGCTCGATGGAGGTCACCATGCCGGGCTGCATCGCCATGTGGGCATCAGGGATGGCCTTGGAAATGCTTTGCGGGCCTTCGTGCACGTTGAGGAAATAACCCACGCCATGGCCGGTGCCGTGGCCGTAGTCCATGCCGTGCTCCCACAACGGGCCACGGGCCAGCGCGTCCAGCATGGGCGACAGTGTGCCCAGCGGGAAGCGCGCGCGCGACAGGCCAATCGTGCCCTTGAGCACGAGGGTGTAGTCACGCTTTTGCGCGGCGGTGGGTGTGCCGATGGGCCAGACGCGGGTGATGTCAGTCGTGCCGCCGGGGTACTGGCCGCCGGAGTCGATCAGCAGCAGGCCGTTACCCTCGATGACCGCATGGCTCTCGGGCGTGGCGCGGTAGTGCGGCATGGCGCCATTGGCGTTGAACCCGGCGATGGTGTTGAACGACAGGCCGACGAAACCGGGGCGTTTGGCGCGCTCGGAGGTCAGGCGTTCGTCGACCGTCAACTCGGTGATGCGCTCCTTGCCCAGCGCGGCTTCGAACCAGGCGTAGAAGTTGCACATGGCGGCGCCGTCCTGCTCCATGGCGGCGCGGACATGGGCTGCCTCCGTGGCGTTCTTGCGGCTCTTGAGCAGTGTGCTGGGGTTGATGGCCTCGACAACCTTGACGGCCGAGGGAGCGCTCTCGCGCAGACCCAAGGTCACGCGACGGGGGTCCAGCAACAGCACGGCGTCGGCGGGCAGCGCGGCCAATGCGGGGCCGGCCAGTGCGTAGTCTTGCAGGGCCACACCGTCTTCCTTCAGGCGTGCGGCCAGCGCGGCGGGCACTTTGCCGGTGGCTACGAACAGCGTGGCGCCGCTGGCGGTGATCAACGCATGGGCCAAGAAAACGGGGTTGTACGAGACATCGGAGCCGCGCAGGTTGAACAGCCAGGCGATGTCGTCAACCGTGGAGATGAAGTGGTGGCTCGCGCCCGTGTGGGTCATGGCCGAACGCACCTGGGCCAGCTTGACGGCGCGGCTTGCGCTGGCAAAGGCGGCGTCGTGTTCGTACACAGGGGCAACAGGCAGCGAAGCACGGTCGGGCCAGATGTGGGCAAACAGATCCACGTCGGTGCGCACGGTGGCGCCGACTTTGGCCAATACATCGCGCAGTTGCTGCGCGGCGGCAAGACCCAGCACCGCGCCGTCGACGCCGACGACCTTGCCTTCGCCGGTGTTCTGCGCCAGCCAGTTCACGTGGTGGGTGGAGGCGCCGGTGTCGATCTTGACCAGCTCAATGCCAGTATTCGCAAGTTCTGTTTCGGCCTGCGTCCAATAGCGGCTGTCGGCAAACAACGCGGCGCGATTCTGTGTAACGACCAGTGTACCCATGGAGCCTGTGAAGCCCGACAACCATTCCCGGCCTTGCCAGCGTGCGGGCAGGTATTCGGACAGGTGCGGGTCGCTGGACGGCACCAGGCAAGCGGCCAGGCCCAGCTCCGTCAGGGTGCTTTGGGCGCTGGCGATGCGTTGGGCAAAAACTTCAGGGCTGGCAGTCATCGCGGTTCCTTGTGGGAAGGGGAGTGGGCGCTGGGGTGGGGCGCGAATCCGCGATTGTAGGACTCTGCAAATATTGCAGTTGGAGTTGAAAGAGGCGTTGCTGCTGGCGCCCGCTACAGGACTGGGGTAAGCGCCGCCGCTCGTGTCCCCCGCCCGTTCCGGGCTCCTCCTTGACCTCGCTTTGGCGCTCACCCCAGCCCTGTGGCTGGGGTTTCCTCTACGTTTTCGTCTTTTTTACAGACGGGTCACGCCGGGTATGTAGCCGACCAACTTGCCGTCCACATACAAAGCGCCTTCGGGTGCGCCGGCTTCTGCATAGAACTCGTAAACCATCTCGCCGGATGGGCGCCGACGTGCCCTTTCGGGGGCGGTGATGCTGCGCGACAACTGGGCCAGGCTATGGCTAACGGCGCGCAAGATGCTGGCCAAGAGGCGACGAACGGACGGACTGCGTGGTGCGTAATACGGCAAGGTCCGTGTGTGAAAACTTCCTACCATGGTGGTATCTCCTGACGGGGGCGCCGACTCTGGTTCGGTCGCCGGATTTGAACTATTTACAACTTGGTGGCCTGGAATAGCCGCTCATCACTCCACGTCGGGAGCGCTTGGGGGATTGCAGACAAATATTGGCGGGTAGCTGAGTGAAATGGGACATAGGTGACTCCTTTTTGGATACAAAAAAGCCCGGACTGCTTTCGCACCCGGGCTTCTGTGGAGAGAACGCGCTACACGCTATCGGTGGTGCGCTCAATTCACGGACGCCCCAGGCAGGGCGCGACGGTTATTTCCACCTGACAGTGCACGGTCTTCTGACGGCTTGACCATCACCCGCGCCAAGCGCAGGCTGAGACAAGCAATTTCCAACGAAAACAGGACCATGGATGACGGGTGAGGGGTTGATCGGACTTGCGGTAGCGGTTGCCAAAAGTCTTGGCAGCGACTGCAAACTTGCTCAAATGATAAATTAAACATTATCTTGAGCAAAGCGAATTTATCCAAATGATTAAGAAGCTACTTTTTTTGTCGCAGAGGTGCAACACCGGCTTGTGAGCGCAGCCACAGTGCGTGTGCATCGGTAGCAGTAGGGGCAGCGGCGGCCGCCGCTTTCGCTGGGGCCGCAGGCTTTGCCGCGGGCGGTGCAGCGGGCTTGGCCTCGCTGGCGGGTGGCGTCAACACCTCACCCAGCAGGTCCAGCAAGCGGGTGCGGGCGCGCTGCGGATGGCGCCGGTAATAGGTCAGCACCAGGCCAACGATGAAGCGTTCGTCATCGTCACGCGGGGCATGGCTGTCAGTGGAGGATTCGGCCGCTGTGATGGTCGTAGCGGCACTGCCGCCCGCCGTATGCGCTTGGTCCATCCAGCCGTGGGGCTTGTGGCACAGTTGCTCAAACTGGCGCGCCAGGCGCTCACCAATCTGGCGCGACCTGCCCTTGATTTGACTCCAGTAGCTGGGCTGTATCTGCACCTTTTCGGCGAACCGGCCTTCGAGTCCTCTGAGTGTGGCGGCGTCGGGGTGTTTGATGGTGTTGCGCACAAATTCATCGAATAACGCCAGGGCGTTGTCAAAGCGGATTTGTGCCAGGTCGAGGGGGCTGGACATAGGGCGATGATAAACCGGCCTTGCGCAGACGCCTTTTGTGAGGGAATGTGCGACGGCGGCGGGGCACCACGTTTGAGGTGCTGGTTTATCACGGGGTTGTGCAGTCTGTCCGCCCCATTGGGCAGTGCATCGCCTGGCGCTAGCGCCCAACGGGTTGGCATGGGTACAGTCAAGGCATTCACACAGTAAGTACCCAGCGATTGCATCCGCCATGAACCACCCAAACCCCCTGCAACCCATTTCAAACGCCTGGTCCCGCTTTGCCGAGGTCTGCGTGGCCACCTACCACCGCTATGGCAACTGGCTCGTCAGCATCACCTGGTGGCGGTTTGGCGGGCTGGCCATTGTGCTGATTATTGCCATGGGAATTTTGCATGACCTGCCGCCGTTCAGCTGGACCTATATTGACCCCCCGCACAACCATGAAGTGTCCAAGACCCCGAAGCCTCCCGCAGTAGCACGCTTAGAGCAAAAAATTGAGCAGCAAAAAAACAAACAGCTGAGGAGTGGCAAGGACGGGATGGATATCGTAGTCAATGAGCGGGGCGTGCGTGTCACCGCCATCCCGGCATCTCCGGCCACGCCAGCGCTGCCAGCACAACCGGCTTCCAGCGTGGAATCTGCGGACGCTGCTCCTAATCCACCAGCCTCACACAGCCCGGAAATTCACATCAAATTGCCGCCCGGTTCGGACAACGAGACGGTGCGCGAAGCCATAGCAGATGCCAAGCGCGATATCCAGTCCGCCATGGAAGAGGTGCGTGAGGAGGCCAAGCGGGCTGCCGAGGAAGCCCGGGATGCCGCGCAGGAGGTGGTTGGTGCGGGGCGCTCGAATACGCGGATCCACACCTATGGCGAATCCATGATGCCGTTGACGATGTGGTTCATTCTGTTGTCGGGCATCTTGAAAATCACCTACAAGGGCAAAGTGCAGGCCGAGGCCAAGGCCGCACAGGCAACCGAAGTGGCCGAATCCGAATCGCTGAAGCGTCAGGTGATTGAGGCACGCATGGCAGCCATGCAGGCGCAGGTGGAGCCGCATTTCTTGTTCAACACGCTGGCCAGCATCGACCACTTGATCGAAACCGATCCACCGCGGGCCAGCATCATGCAGAAGAATTTGATTGCATTGCTGCGGGCCAGTATGCCGACGATGCGCGAGGCCAATGCCCAAGGCACGCGGGACCTGGGTAAAGAGCTGGCGGTGATCCGGCCGTATCTCGAAATCCTGAAAGTGCGCATGGAAGAGCGCCTGCAGACCGACGTGCGTGTCAGCGATGGCCTGCTGTCGGCCGAGTTCCCACCGATGATGCTGCAAAGCCTGGTCGAAAACGCCATCAAGCACGGCCTGGAACCCAAAGCCGAGGGCGGCAAGCTGACCGTCAGTGCAGAAATTGTGCACGGCAAGCTGGCAGTAACCGTGGCCGACACGGGGCTGGGCTTCGGTGTCGCTGCCACTGCCGGAACCGGCATAGGTTTGAGTAACATCCGGGAGCGCCTGGCGCTGCTGTATGGTGGCAAGGCCAGCCTGACGGTGGCAGAGACGATCGGCGGCGGCACATCGGTCACCATCACGGTGCCCTATGTTTTGCGCACCGAAGCTTAGGCCGTAGAGCGGACACAACAATAATTTTTTGGACGGAGTTTGCACATGACACGCGCCTTGATTGCCGACGATGAACGCCTGATGCGTGAACAGCTCCGCGCCCGCCTGCTGGAGGTGTGGCCAGACCTCGAAATTGTGGCCGAGGCCAAGAACGGCCAAGAGGCTGTGGCGCTGACCGAGCAGCACCACCCGGACATTGTTTTTCTCGATATCCGCATGCCGGTGCTGACGGGGGTGGATGCCGCGCGGCAGATCGCGCAATTGCCCACTTTCGACGAGGCCGACGGCTGGCCGGGTTGCGAGATTGTGTTCATCACCGCCTACGACCAGTACGCCGTGCAAGCATTCGAGCAGGGCGTGGTGGACTATGTGCTTAAACCCGCTGAGCGGGAGCGCCTGCTGGTGACGGTGGCACGCATACGCCAGCGCATGGCCGACCGCGCGACCCAGACGCGTAATGGCGTAGACGACGCACCAACGCCGCTGCCCGCCCATACGCCCGACATGCAGCAGTTGCTGCAAAAACTGGCCGGCCAGCTCAACCCCCAGGCCCCCGCCAAACTGCAATGGATACAGGCCACCGTGCGCCAGGCTATCCAGATGATCCCGGTGGAAGACGTGTTGTTTTTTGTGTCCGACGAAAAGTACACCCGTGTGCAGACCGCCACCGTCGAAGCGCTGATCCGCAAACCCATCAAGGAGCTGGTCGAGGAGCTGGACATGCAATTGTTCTGGCAAATCCACCGCTCCACGCTGGTCAACGTCAAGGCCGTGGCCGGCGTGAGCCGCGACGAACGCGGGCGCCAACTGGTCAGCGTGCGGGGCAGCAATGAAAAGCTCGAAGTGAGCCGCAGCTACACCGGCCTGTTCAAGGCGATGTAGACGCGCCCGCCGGGCGATTGCTGTCAGCGACAATTGCCGCATGTTGATGGTTCGCCTGTTTCGATTGCTTGCCCATGTGCCCCTGCGGTGGATGCAGCGTGTGGGCGCATTGTTGGGCTGGCTGGTGTGGTTGTGCTCCAGCGCTTACCGCCGCCGGTTTGAAGAACATGCCTCAGCGGCGGGCTTTACCCCGTCGCAATACCGCCCCGCACGTGCTGCCATCGGCACTATGGTGGCGGAACTGCCTTGGCTGTGGCTGCGGCCCGAGGGACGGGGAGTTTTGCACCTGGTGCAGTGGGATGGCGTGGAGCATTTTGAATCCGCACTGGATGCCGGCAAGGGTGTGATCCTGGCGCTGCCGCATATGGGCTGCTGGGAGATGATTGGCCAGTCGCTGGCCGAGCGTTATGGCGCTACCCGCGGTCCGCTGGTAGCGCTGTACCGCCCCGCCCGCAAGCCCTGGCTGCGGCCGCTCATCGCCAGTTCACGCGACCGCCCCGGCTTGAAGGCCGTGCCCACCAGTGTGTCGGGTGTGCGCAGCTTGATCCGGGTGTTGCGCGGGGGCGGCTACACCGCCATCCTGCCGGACCAGGTTCCGCCCGATGGGCAGGGCGTGTGGGCGCCGTTCTTCGGCCGCCCCGCCTACACCATGACGCTGCTGCCGCGCCTGGCCCAGCAAAGCGGCGCACAGGTATTGTTGTGCTGGTGCGAGCGCCTACCGGGCAGCAAGGGGTATGTGATGCGCTTCGAGCCCCTGGGCGGGACCGAGCTGCAAGATGCCAGCACAACACCCGAGGCATCTGCTGCAGCCGTCAATGCCGGCATGGAGCGCCTGATACGCCGCAGTCCCGGGCAATACCTGTGGTCCTACGCCCGCTACAAGCAGCCCGCGGGCGAGGCCTAAGACGAGGTGCCACACCAAATTGCTACTAAAAACATAGCGACCAACGTATATTCCACGAGGGCTAGTGCCCGATTTCGCTTAAGCCGTTGCCGCTGTGCGTGCTTCCAGCCCCTTGGGGATGGCCTTGAGCAACTGCTGCGTGTAGGCATGCTGCGGGTTGCGGTAAATCTCTTCGGCCAAGCCGCGCTCCACAATCTCGCCCTGGCTCATGACCAGCATATCGTCGGCCATGTACTTGACAACGGCCAGGTCGTGGCTGATGAACACGTACGACAGCCCAAACTCTTCTTGCAAATCCAGCAGCAGGTTCAGCACCGTGGCCTGCACGCTGACGTCTAGCGCACTGACGCTTTCGTCGCAGACGATGATTTCGGGCTTCATTGAGAGGCAGCGCGCAATCGCGATGCGCTGGCGCTGGCCCCCTGAAAACTCGTGCGGATATTTGCCGAATGCATCACGTGGCAAGCCCACCTTTTCCAGCAGTGCCAAAGCCATGCGGGCACGGTCATCCTCGTTTTTGCCGATGGAATGGATGCGCATGGGCTCCATCAAAATCTGCGCAATGGTGAAGCGTGGATTCAGGCTGGCATAGGGGTTTTGGAAAATGATCTGGATGCGGCTACGGTAGGGCCGCATCTGGTCGCCATTCAGGTGGGTCAGGTCCTTGCCTTCAAACATGATGCTACCGGTGGTGGCATCGGTCAGGCGCGTCAGCATCATGCCGATGGTGGTCTTGCCCGAGCCCGACTCACCCACCACGCCCAGCGTGCGCCCGCGGTGCAGCGTGAAGTCCGCCTGTTTGACGGCGGGAAATATGGTGTGACCAAACAGCCCGCGCTTGAGGCGGTATTCCTTGCGCAGGCCGGTCACCGTGACCAGCGGTGCACCGACGGCCGGCACGCTGACGCGTTGCTCGGTGACGATGGGGCGGTTGTTCACAAAATCGTCGATAACCGGCAGGCGCTTGGGCCGGTTGTCCAGGTTGGGGCGGCAGGCGATCAGCGCGCGCGTGTAGGCGTCCTTGGGCGCGTTGAAGATGGTTTCCACATCGCCGGTTTCACGCACCAGGCCGTGGCGCATCACGATGACCTGGTCTGATATCTCACCCACCAGACCCAGGTCGTGGCTGATGAACAGCACGCTCATCTTCTTGCGCTGCTGCAGCTTGGAAATCAAGTCGGTTATCTGGCGCTGTACCGTCACGTCGAGTGCGGTCGTGGGTTCGTCGGCAATCAGCAGTTTGGGCTCGCAAGCGATGGCGATGGCAATCATCACCCGCTGCTGCTGGCCGCCCGATAACTCGTGCGGATAGGCCTTAAGGCGCTCCTTGGGGTTGGGTATGCCCACCTCGGTCATCAACTCCAGTGCACGGTCCAGCGCTTGGCGGGCGTTGAGGTTCATGTGGATGCGTAGCACCTCGGCTATCTGCTCCCCCACGGTGAACACCGGATTCAGCGAGCTCATGGGCTCCTGGAAGACGACGGAAATATCCTTGCCGCGCATGGCGCGAATGGTTTCCATTGACGCGGTCAGCAGGTTGGTGCCGTTGTACAGAATCTTGCTGTCGGGGCTGACGATGGCGTTCTCGGGCAGCAGGCGCACGATGCTCATGGCCGTCACACTCTTGCCGCTGCCGGATTCGCCAACCAGGGCGACCGTGGAGTTGGCGGGAATGTCAAAGTTCACACCCTTGACAGCCTGGGCTATCTCGGTCTTGCCCATGCGGAAGCCGACTTGCAGGTTTTGAACGCTGATCAGATTACTTGTTGTTGTCATTGTTGTTCTCCGGCGATCAACGCAGTTTGGGGTCTAGCGCGTCGCGTAGGGCGTCGGTCAGCAAGGCGAAGGCCATGACGAAAGCGGACATGAAGAGCGTGGCAGTCATTAATTGCCACCATTTCCCCTGCACCAACTCGGCTTGGGCTTCGGTCAGCATCGTTCCCCAACTCACCATGTCCAGCGGCACGCCCAGGCCGAGGAAGGACAAAATCACCTCGGTCTTGATGAAGCTGACCACATGCAGGCTTAATTGCACTAGCACCACATGGCTGATGTTGGGCAATATATGCACAAACATACGGGATGCATGGCTGGCCCCGATGGCCTCAGCCGCGCGCACATACTCGCGTGAGCGGTGCTTGATGTACTCTGCGCGGACCAGCCGGTAAATGCCAGTCCAACCGACCACGCTGAGGATGATGACTACAGTCCAAACACTGTTGCCGACTGAATTGGCCAGCGGACCCGACTTCAGCACAGCAGCCAGGGCAAAGATCAGCAGGATGTAGGGGATGGAGGTAAATACGTTATATACCCACTCCAGAAAATCACCCACACGCCCGCCAAAATAACCGCCAATGGCACCGAGCACCGTACCGATGATTGTGGCGAACAGCGCCGCCAGCAGGCCCGCCGTGATCGAGACCTGTGCCCCCTTGATGGCTTTGCTGAGCACATCGCGACCAAGCTGGTCCGCGCCCAACGTCAGCGTGTCGGCCTTGGTCGTTACTGTCAGCTTGAATTTGGATGCCGCCTCATCCCACTCCTTGTAACGAGGCGCCAGAGGGTCCACGTCGCTGAGATCGATGTTGGGACCAGAGGCACCTTCCACGATAGCGGTTTGTGAGCCGTCTACGATCTTACCGACGAAGTGGGGCGGGGCGAACGGGGTGCCAACTTCCCTCTGCCAGTCCTGGGCAAGTACGCCGATTTGTGCCAGCACCACCATGCCAATGAAGAGTAGTGTGACGACGAGTGAGACCATGCCTACGCGGTCGGCTTTCAGTCGTTTCCAGGCCGACGCCCAGACGCCGGGGGATTGGGGAATCTCCTGCAATGTAATTGCGCTCATTTCAGTACCACCCGTGGATCGACAAATTTGTATAAGACATCGGTGACCAAGTTGATCGCCATGGTGAGTGCTGCGAGATAGACGGTGAACGCCTGGATAACGGGATAGTCACTGCGGCCCACCGCCACAATAACTTCGCGACCCAAGCCGGGAATGGAGAAAAAGCTCTCGATCAGAAAGGAGCCGACGAACACACCTGGCAACAGTGTCGCGACATTGGTCAAGATAGGGATCAAGGCGTTGCGCAACACATGCTTGAAAAGGATAGTGTTCTCTGCAACTCCCTTGGCCCGCGCGGTGCGAACGTAATCGTGTCCCAGCTCATCCAGGAAAAAGCTGCGGTACAGGCGGGTTTGCGGCGCCAGGCTGACGAAGACAGCCAACAGGACCGGTAGAGGAGCATACGTTGTCAGATTCTTCCAGTGGCTATCCGTCCAGCCCTGCACCGGGAACCATCCCAGCAGAAAGCCGAACACGTACTGCCCTACCACGATATAGACCAGCAGGCTGATGGACAGGGCTACGGTGGTGATCATCATCACAGCGCGGTCCGTTAACGTGCCGCGCATGCGCGCAACGGCCATACCTGCGACGATTGCCAGACCTATTTCCAACAGCAGGATCGGTACCATGATGGTCAGTGTGGCCGGCAGGCGGCTGGAGAAAATTTTGGAAATAGCCTCCTTGGTGAACCAGCTAACACCCCAGTCAAAGGTAAATATTGAACGGGTAAAGATCCACAACTGTTCCCAGACTGGCTTGTTAAGCCCCAATTGGGTGCGGATAGATTCAATTTCAGCCGGCTTGGCATTCATGCCACCCATGATGTCGGCGGGATCACCGCCAAACCACTTGAATAGAAAAAAGATCAGCAAAATAACCCCCAGCAACGTGGGGATGATTTGCAAGACGCGTCGCAAAACGTAGGAAAGCATATTTTCAGTCACTCTAGGGTGAAACGCCCATGGAATTGGGGCAAGGCGCGGATTATGCTTGCAAGCTTTGTACCGCGCATCGGTGTTTATCTGAGGTAAGAATGAAATTAGCAAAATTGTTGTTGGGCGTGGCAGTGCTATCGCTGAGCTTGCAGGCCGCGCAGGCGACTGAGTCCACCGCCAACGGGGAAAAGATTCTGCGCTACGCGTTTCGTGCGGCAGAAACCGGTTTTGACCCAGCACAGCTTTCCGATCTGTATTCCCGCGTCCTGACGGAAAACATGTTCGAGGCGCTATATACATACGACTACCTTGCCAGTCCGATCAAAGTGGTTCCGGCGCTGGCAGATGGCATGCCAGAGATTAGTGACAACTTTACGACCTACACCATCAAGGTCAAGCGCGGCGTATTGTTCGCCGACGACCCAGCCTTTTGCGACGCCGACGGTAAGAACTGCAAGAAGCGCGAGCTTACTGCGCAAGATGTTGTCTACACAATAAAACGTATATACGATCCCAAGGTCAAGAGCCCGATATATAGCGATCTGGAAGAACTTCACCTGCTGGGCATGAACGAGTTGCGCGAGCAGGCGATTAAGGCGGGAGCCCCGTTCAATTTCGACACCGAAGTGGAGGGTCTGCGCGCCTTGGACCGTTACACGGTGCAATTTAAGCTGGCAGAAACCCGTCCAAGGTTCATTTACAGCCTTGCTGACGGCGGTGTGTTGGGTGTGGTTGCCCGCGAAGTGGTTGAAAAGTATGGTGACAAGATCATGGAGCATCCTGTGGGCACGGGCCCCTACAAGCTGGACCAGTGGACACGCTCTTCAAAGATTACCTTTGATCGCAATCCCAATTTTCGCGAAAGTTACTACGATGCATCGCCGGCCGCCGATGACGCGTTTGCCCAGACAATCTACAAGCAGATGAAGGGCAAACGCCTGCCGATGATCGACAGGGTCGAGGTGTCCATCATTGAGGAGGAGCAGCCGCGCTGGTTGGCTTTTCTGGGGAATGACCACGACTTCTACGAGCGCATGGCCCCTACATTTGCCTACCAAGCGATTCCGAACAACCAGTTGGCGCCCAATTTGCTCAAGCGCGGCATCACGATGACCCGCACATCCTCGCCCGATGTAACGATCTTCTACTTCTCGATGGAGGACTCTGTGGTTGGTGGCTATACCGCCGAGAAGGTTGCCTTGCGCCGCGCCATTGGTCTGGCCTACAACTCAGACGAAGAAATCCGAATCCCTCGCCGCAACCAAGCAATCGCCGCGCAAAGTGTTATGCAACCTGCGACTTATGGCTATGACCCTAAACTTAAAACGGAGTCGAGCGAGTACAACCTTCCCAAGGCCATGGCCCTGCTGGACCTGTATGGCTACACGGACAAGGACGGTGACGGTTGGCGCGATATGCCCGATGGCAAGCCATTGGTCCTAGACTTCTCTACGCAGCCGGAAGCCCTGTTTCGCGAGTTGGCCGAGACCATGCAGAAAAGCATGAAAGCCCTGGGCGTCAAAGTCAAGTTTTCATTCAAGAAATTCCCGGACAACCTGAAGGCAGGCCGTGCAGGCAAGTTGCAGATTTGGACACTTGCCTACAGCGCGAGTTCACCGGATGGCGATGGCGCCTTAGCCTTGTTGTACGGACCTAACAAGGGCTTGGGAAACCTTCCAAGGTTCGACCTGCCGGAATTCAACAAGTTGTATTTGCAGCAGCAGTCCATGCCGGACGGCCCAGAGCGACTGGCCGTAATGCGGCAGGCCGTCAAGTTGTCCGTAGCCTACATGCCGATCAAGGTGACGTCGCACCGCGTCATGACCGACATGTCGCAGCCCTGGTTTGTGGGTTATCGTCGCAACGCTGTTGGGCGTGACTTCTGGAAGTATGTCGACATTGATCTAAGTAAGTTATCAAAAAAATAGAGGGTTTACCCGACCCTGGCTTCAAGGCGGGATATCGTAGGCAGCACCTACAATGCTGCACTTTCCGCCCCTGCTTATCTGCAACCCGGGAGGCCCGACTGAAGTTCGCACAACGGACCAGGTCTGCCCTCAAATGAATAGGAACACCATGCAATTGCGCATCGAACTGACGGCCATCGCGGCCCTGACCTTGGCTCTGGCCGGCCCTGGCTTGGCCGCAGTTATTCCTCCTGGCACGCAGCTGCACGCCACCCAAAATTTCGTTCGTAGCAATGGTTCTGAGCCAGAGAGCATGGACCCCGCAGTGGCCGAAACCGTTCCGGCCAACCAAATTTTGCGCGATTTGTTTGAAGGCTTGACTGCAACCGACACCACCGGCAAGACGGTGCCTGGCGTCGCAGAGAGCTGGAAGCAGACCAACCCGACGACCTGGGTGTTCAAGTTGCGCCCCAATGCTAAATTCTCCAATGGCGACCCTATCGTTGCTGAGGATTTTGTGTATGGCATTCGCCGATTCGTAGATCCCAAGACCGCGTCGCCCTACGCTGCGACGTTTGGGGTCTTTTTGCTCAACGGTCTGGAAGTGGCCCAGGGTAAAAAGCCAGGCACCGAACTCGGTGTCAAGGCGCTGGACAAGCTGACGCTTGAACTCAAAACACAAGACCCGACTGCATTTCTGCCCGAGCTGGTAGCCAACACCCAGCTGGGCCCCGTACACAAGGCCACTGTCGAAAAATGGGGCAAGGACTGGGTCAAGCCCGGCAATATGGTGGGCAACGGAGCGTTTGTGCTCAAGGAATGGCAGGTCAACAACCGCATCGTGGTTGAGAAAAACCCCCAATACTGGGACGCTGCCAACGTGCAGCTCGCCAAGGTGACCTATCTGCCTATCGAAGACCAACCTACAGACATCAAACTGTGGGAGTCGGGTGAGACCGACTATGTCTACCAAATGCCGCCCGGCGTGTTTGACAAGTACAAGGCGCAATACCCCAAAGAACTGCGTAACCAGGCCATCATTGGTGTGCGCTACTACGACTACCAGACCAAAGACCCCGCGTTCAAGGATGTGCGTGTGCGCAAAGCCTTGTCGATGGTGATTGACCGCGATATTTTGTCCAAACGCGTCACGGCGGATGGCCAGCCGCCTGCCTATAGCCTGATCGTCAACGGTGTGGTGGGCGCAGACCCCACACCGTACGAATGGTCTACGTGGCCGATGGAAAAGAGGGTCGCCGAGGCGAAGAAGTTGTTGGAGCAGGCTGGTGTAAAACCCGGTACCAAATACAGCTTCGCGTACAACACCAGCGATTACCACAAGAAGATGGCCGTGTTCGTGGCTTCGGAGTGGAAGACCAAACTTGGCATCATCATGGAAACCGAGACCATGGAATTCAAGGTGCTGGCCAAGAAGCGCCACGATGGATCTTTCCAGATTGCGCGCAACGGCTGGTTGGCCGACTACAACGATGCCACAACCTTCCTGGCGCTGGTGCGTTGTGACTCGGACCAAAACACCAATTTCCATTGCAACCGCGAAGCAGAAGCGCTGATTCAAAAGGGGAACCAACAGACCGACCCCGCCAAACGCAAGGTACTGTTGACGCAGGCATCCAAAATGATTCTGGATGATTACCCCATCATCCCGCTTGTGCAGTATTCGCTGCCGCGTTTGATCAAATCCTACGTGGGTGGCTATTCGGAGTTGAATCCACAAGACCACTACCGCAGCAAAGATTTCTACATCATCAAGCACTAGAGGCTAGCGATGTGGTCTTACACCCTGCGCCGCCTGCTCGCGGCCATTCCGACCGTTTGGGTCGTTATCACGGTTTGTTATCTGCTGTTGCATGCCACGCCGGGCGGCCCCTTCGATAGTGACCGCAAGGTATCGGCGGCCGTATTGGCCAATCTGGAGGCCAAGTACCACCTGGACTTGCCTTTGTGGCAACAATATTTGCTCTATTTCAAAGGCCTGCTGCAGGGTGACTTAGGCGCTTCGTTCCGCTATGCGGATTGGTCGGTTAATGATTTGGTCGCCGCTGCGCTGCCCGTCTCACTCACCATTGGTGGCATCGCCATGGTCTTGTCCGTGGTTATTGGTGTCAGCTTGGGGATCTTTGCTGCGTTACGGCAAAACAGCGTGGTAGACCACTTTGTGATGCTGCTGGGAAATATGGGTAGCGCCTTTCCAAGTTTTGTACTCGGGCCGGTCATGATCATCATTTTCGCCATAGCGGTGAAGTGGTTGCCTGCCGGCGGCTGGCACGACTTTGAGTTGCGCTTCATGATCTTGCCGATTGCGTTGCTGACCCTTATCAATGTGTCGACCATAGGCCGCGTCATGCGCGGCAGCCTGATTGAGGTGATGCATAGCAACTTCATCCGCACGGCGCGTGCAAAAGGCTTGCCGACGCGCGTGGTGGTGATGCGCCACGCACTCAAGCCTGCACTGCTGCCGGTGGTGTCGGTTCTCGGCCCGTTGGCTATCTCTTCCATTACGGCGGCCCTGATAACCGAGACTGTGTTTTCGTTACCCGGTCTGGGCAAGCTGATTGTGAATGGCGCGGGTAACCGCGACTACACGCTGGTGTTGGGCCTGGTGGTGCTGATCACGGTACTGACCGTAACCCTGAATCTGATGGTGGACTTGGCCTATGCCTGGCTCGACCCCAAGATTCGTTACTGATTCCGCTATGTTGACTCCCAAAGAATCCTCTGGCCTGGTGGCCAAAGTGGCTGATGCTGCCGTGCTTCAAAGTGCAGCACTGAGCGGTGGCCGCAGCCTGTGGTCTGACGCGCGCCGCCGCTTTTTGCGCAACAAGGCCGCCATCATCAGCCTGGCCGTATTGACGCTGATCTGTCTGGCCTGCGTGATTGGCCCGTGGGTTTTGCCGCACGCCTTTGACAGTGCCGACTGGGAGGCCATGAGCTTCCCACCGAGCATGGCTAACTCCCATTTCTGGGGAACAGACGATGCCGGGCGCGACCTGTTGGTACGTTGCCTGATCGGTGGGCGTATCTCGCTTACTGTCGGGTTGTTGGCCACGATTTCTTCGGTAACGTTGGGCATTGTTTGGGGCGCAACGGCTGGCTTTGTCGGCGGCAAGGTCGACGCCTTCATGATGCGTATTGTCGACATGATGTACGCCATTCCCTACCTGCTGATCGCCATTTTGCTGGTGACCATTTTGGGCCGCGAGTTTTACCTGGTGGTGCTCACCATCACGGTCTTTTCGTGGATGGATATGGCGCGTGTGGTGCGCGGGCAAACGCTGTCTCTGCGTTCCCGTGAGTACGTCGAAGCGGCCCATGCGATTGGTGTTTCGACACCGCGCATCATCTTCCGGCACATCGTGCCCAATCTCTTGGGTGTGGTGGTGATTTACACGACGGTGACCGTCCCGGGCGTCATCCTTACAGAATCCGCTTTGTCCTTTTTGGGCCTGGGCATTCAGGAGCCCATGACCAGTTGGGGGGTGTTGATACAGGATGGCGCCAAGACCATGGAAGCAACGCCGTGGATTCTGTTGTTCCCGGCCGCGCTGCTGTCTATTACTCTGTACTGCTTCAACTTCATTGGCGACGGCTTGCGTGATGCGCTGGACCCCAAGGAACGGTAACAAATCATGCATTTATTGGAAGTCAAACAATTGGGGGTGCAGTTTCAAACCCCCGATGGCGTAGTCAGCGCGGTCAACGGTATCAATTTCACGCTGGACCGTGGCGAGACGCTGGGCATTGTGGGTGAGAGCGGCTCGGGCAAGAGCCAATCGATGCTGGCCATGATGGGCCTGCTCGCTATCAACGGAAGCGCTACCGGCCAAGTGTTGTACCAGGGGCAAGACCTGATCAGCCTGCCCACAGCGGACTTGAACCGCATTCGCGGTAACCGCGTTGCGATGATTTTCCAAGACCCGATGACCTCCCTCAACCCCTATCTAACGGTTGAACGCCAGATGACCGAGGTTTTGGAGTTTCACAAAGGCATGGGCCGAAAAGAAGCCCGCGTTAAAGCGATTCAAGCGCTGGACGCAGTCAAAATGCCCGAAGCGGCTCGGCGCATTGCTATGTACCCGCATGAATTTTCGGGCGGCATGCGCCAGCGCGTGATGATTGCGATGTCGCTGCTGTGTGAGCCAGATGTACTGATTGCGGATGAGCCCACCACAGCGTTGGACGTGACCGTCCAGGCACAGATTCTGATCTTGATGCGCGAGTTGCAGCGCGATTTTGGTACTGCCATCGTGATGATCACCCACGACCTGGGTGTCGTTGCGGGGCTGTGTGATGAAGTCATGGTGCTGTATGGCGGCCAGGTTATGGAACAGGCGAGCGCGGAGGCTATTTTTTACAAGCCTTCTCACCCGTACACCGCGGGTCTTTTGGCCGCTGTGCCGCGCTTGGAGGGCGGCGACGCACCCATGCTGGCGATCCCCGGCGCTCCACCCAATATGGCCAAGCTGCCGGCGGGTTGCCCGTTTACCGAGCGCTGTGCGATGGCGCTCCCCCATTGTGGCACCATGCGCCCAGCGCTTGTGCCCGCTGCGCACGACGTTCATGTGCTGCGGGCTTGTCATCTCAATATTGAAGACGTGTCGCAAAACTTGCAACGTTTGAAAGCGGAACAAGGAATTGCAGCATGAGTGCCGCCACACCAACCCCCGGCAAAGCGCTGTTGTCGGTCAAAAATTTGCGGGTGCATTTCCCGATTCGGGGAGATAGCCCCTGGCCGTGGACGGCACCGCGCGTGTTGAAAGCGGTTGACGGCGTGTCGTTCGAATTGCACGCGGGCGAGACCTTGGGCATTGTGGGCGAGTCGGGTTGTGGCAAGTCCACGCTCGCTCGGGCCTTGCTCAACCTGGTGCCCATTACAGACGGCAGCGTCATGTGGCACGGCGATGAAATGCGGGGCGCAAGCGCGGCTGCCTGGCAGACCAAACGCAAAGCGGTGCAGATGATCTTCCAAGACCCTCTGGCGTCGCTGGACCCCCGCATGACCGTGGCCCAAATCATTGGTGAGCCTTTGCGCACCCATTGCCCAGAGCTGACTTCTGTCCAGCACAACGAGATGGTGCTGGCCATGATGTTGCGCGTTGGTTTGACCGCACAACAGATAAACCGCTATCCGCATGAGTTTTCGGGCGGACAGTGCCAGCGCATCGGTATCGCGCGGGCCCTGATTTTGAAGCCGCAAGTGGTGATCTGTGACGAGCCGGTGTCGGCACTGGATGTCTCTATCCAGGCCCAAATCATCAACCTGCTCAAGGAGTTGCAGGCGGAAATGGGTCTGGCCTTGGTCTTCATCGCGCATGATTTGGCGGTGGTCAAGCACATCAGCCAGCGCGTCATGGTGATGTACCTGGGCCGCGCCATGGAAGTAGCGCACAAACACGCGTTGTACGACACGCCTCACCACCCGTATACGCAGGCATTGCTGGCTGCCATTCCTGTCCCCGATCCTCGGATCGAGCGTGGCAAGACATTGCAGTTGCTACAGGGTGATTTGCCGTCGCCCATCAATCAGCCTTCTGGCTGCGTATTTCGCACGCGTTGCCCCAAAGCAATTGCACAGTGCGCCCAGGCTATCCCTCCCTTGCGCCAAGTTGCGCCGCAATCGCAAAGCGCCTGTATTTTGGACTGAGGGCGTCCGGGGTATTTGGCGCCTTGGCTGAACGCTCCTGGTGCACTGTGAGTGCCGCTTGTGCAGGAGCGCTAGGTCGGCGCACCGAATTGGTCTGACGCCGTGCTGTTTTCCAAGCAACCATGAGGGACTTGCAGAATTCGACAAACCAGTCGAATTAACCGCAGCCTAAGGCAGAAAAAAGTTACGGGCACCGCCTAAAAGGCTGGAAGATCAAGGTATCGAAATCTGAACTTGATGCCCGCCCATGCATACTACCCTGAGT
>NZ_JANXUQ010000233.1 GCF_025356155.1 Rhodoferax sp.
ATGCGCCGCCGCAAGACAGTCAGTGAGCGGCCTGACTCAATGGTGTACTGATCAACTTCATCTCTTTCCAGACCCATCTCTTCCAGTGAAGTGCGAAGCGCTTCAGAATGAAGAGGTTCTAAGACCACATCTGGGGTGATGTTGGCTGCGTTACGTGGGCAAACCACAATGCAATGCATAGAAAGAGCATATGGCCCAAGTTCTCGTTCAACAAACGGATTGGTAGCTACGGCGATGAAGTCTTTGGCTCCTTGTGCGAGCTCAGGCAACGCCCCTGCCTCATCAAACACCAACACCCGATCGCGGTGGCCTTGCAGCTCATCTCCTCCGCGCGTGCCAAATAGCTGGGAGAGAAAGGCCACTGCTTCACCGACGGAGTCGGCTGCAATTTGGATAGGCCTTTCTGGTGGCCGCGATAGCAATGAAGTGATCGAGCGTTTAGCTTGGTCGATTGCCGTGGCAAACAGTGATCCCACCAGTGCCGGGTTCGAAACCTGCGACCAGTCGTCCCAGCAGCGATCCAAGGAGCGCACACCTTTGCTCGGCCGACGGACTTCATTCGCCAACCAAGCCTGGGCCGGAATCGACTGCTCAAGCCACTGTTCCAAGTCGCTTGAGTCGTAGGCGCGGACGTCTTTCCAAAGACTTTCGGACTGTTTTTTTTCCACCCACGCCTGTTTCCCAAGCCAACGCCGTGGCGTAACAAAAATGAAGGTTGTGTGATCACGAACCTCTTTTGTCGCCGCAGCTACGCTTTTACTGAAATCTCCGTCCGCCTTAACTTTGGGCTCTTGGTTAGTGCCGAATTCCCAGCCGGAAGTGCCTTGGGGTATCCAAGGTGTCGCATTTTGTATTTCAAGTTGTCCATCCCAACCCGGACGCTCGGCGTCATCGTTCCCAGGGAAGTCGATCTTAGAAATGCCGGTGCCAGTTGAGTTCACAAGAGTGCGGAGAAATACCGCAAACCGACTGCGAGAGAAGATGTTGTGATCCACCCAGGCTTCAATGTCATTGGCCTTAAAGGTGAGTAGGGGAACCACATATCGCTTTGCAGCGAACGGTGCCCCTTTAATCTTTGCGGCTGCGGCATCATGTGCAGCCTGCATATCCAGAATTTTTTGAGCCGGGACGTTAAATGCCACTTCAAGACGGGACGCCATCTCCGCCGTAGCGGCAGCGTTGCCATTGATGAAATTAGAAAAAGCTGGACGCCCCACTCCGACCTGTTTTGCTGCGGCAAGAACGGACAAGCCTTTTGGCGTGAGGATTGTGTCGCGGATGAACTGGCCGGGGTGCTGGGGGACTGCTGTGGGGGTGGCGGTGCTGGTGATCATGCCTTCATTATGCATAATGTATTGCGTAGCGCTACACAGTACACATCATTTTGTGGCAAAAATACAATATTTATTGGGTTTTCGGATACCGAAGTCCCGCAAATACTAATCATTCTTCCGCTGGCGATCTGCGCAAGGGCACGTTGGTTGAGTTGCTGTCCCAGTTGTTCGCTTCAATTTGGTATCTATGCCATCTATCCAAGCCAGCGCTATGTTTCCCCAAAGGTGCAGGTTTTGACTATCTGTCTTTTGCCATGCAGAGTGTTAGTTGGTGAGAGTGCCTGCGTGATGAAGCTCCAAGCCAGCCCTCAGTAAGTCAGCTCGCAGGCCAAGAAAATCAAACACACTCCGTATCCTCCGGTTAGTCCGCAGCTCCCCATGCGCCACCCGCCACGTCTCCCCGGCGCGTGGACTAGGCGGGGCAGGGTGCGTCACGGTCGGATCGGCCTCGCCCACGCTTTGCTGAACGACGCCGATGCCCAGCCCTTGCTTGACCAGCTCCCACTGCCCAATGCGGCTGTCGGTGGTGATGGGGAAGTTGCGCGCGCTTAAGACAAAGCCGCACCCGGCCAGAAAGCTCGCGTACCATGCTTGCCAGTATTTCAATGTCACTATGTATTTGATAGCTGCTTACGCCCATCCCACGGTGGCTACAGCGTGATTTACCATACGGCCATTCGGCTGGAAACCCTTTCTGCTCCCTACAATCCGCCCCAATCTTCAGGAGCCCTCCAATTGAAAGCATGGTTCATCAAATCCTACCGCGGCCCCGAGGTTCTGGAATGTGGCGATCTGCCCGAGCCGGTGCTTGGCCCGCGCGATGTGCTGGTCGATGTTCGCGCCGCCAGCGTCAACCCCATCGACATCCGCGTGCGGTAGGGTGGGCGCATGGGGACAGACCTGGCCGGTGTGGTCACTGCCGTGGGGGCGGATGTGCGGCGCTTTACGGTGGGCGATGCCGTGTATGCACGGCCCAACCGCCTGCGCATAGGCTCGTTTGCCGAGCGCATTGCCGTGCATGAGGACGAGGCCGCGCTTAAACCCCAGAGCCTGGGGTTTGAAGAGGCGGCGTCGCTGCCGCTGGTGGCGCTCACGTCGCGGCAGGCCATGCTGGACATCGCCAACATCCAGCCCGGCCACAAGGTGTTGATACATGCGGGCGGGGGTGGCAAGACTTCGCGCAGATGCTCAGCGGCTACGACATGGTCTTTGACACCCAAGGTGGCGACACGCTGCTCAAATCATTCGGCGTGCTGCGCAAGGGCGGCATCGTGGTGTCGGTCTCCGGCCCGCCCGATCTGGAGCTGACGCGCGAGTGGCAGCCCATGCCGTGGTACCTGCGCCTGGGCATTCGGGTGATCAGCGCCAAGATACGCCGCACCGCGCGCAGCCTGCAGTGCCGCTACCGCTTCATGCTGATGAAGCCCAGTGGAACGCAGTTGGCAGAGATCGCCGCGCTGGTGGATGCCGGCACCATCCGCCCGGTGATCGACCGGGTGTTTTTCCGGCAGCTACCAGCAAGCCTGTGCCGGGAAAAACGCCAGTGGTGCGCGGGTTGGCAATAGCATGGCGTAGTGGAGTTCATGGCGCCTTCTTGAGCGCGATCACCAGATGAGAGGTGATCTGTGTGGAGGGCGAACTGCTTACTTCGACGGACACACCCTCACTTTCCCACGTGGCGCCGCCGAACAGACCGGCATGGCGCGATTCCAGGGTCATGGACTTTGGCGGACCATACTTTTTGCGGAATTCGGCAGCGATCTTCTCGAAGTTGGCCTTGGTCGAAGCGTTTTGCACGAATTCGTCTTCCTGACGCGCCAGCACGTTCACGAGCTTGTCGTCAATGAAGCGGAAGCAGGTATTGAACTTCACGTCGACAAGGGTGAGGCTAGCTTCGCGCAAGCAGGTGCCCCAGGGCTTGCCGCTGGGTGCAGCGGTGAGGGGCTTGGCGGAGGGAATGCGCCTTGATACGTCAGCCGGCGACATGCCTACTTTTGTGCCGGGCCACAGTTCTTGTGCCTGGCTCACAACAGCGGCGCAAGCCAATGCAGTAGCTATCAGGACAGGGCGCATGGCGGACTCGAACGGTACGTTGAATTTCATAGCGGGATGTGGGTTGGTGAGATCGCGGATTATTGCGCCCATCGCCTCTCCATTTGCCGGGGCATTTGCGGTCGCCGGCCATTACCCGCTTTCTGGAAGGCGATTTCCCAAGCTCAGGTTGCCCTGGGCAAGGGGACACATCCACATCAGGAAGGAAGTGACTGTTCGCTGCCATGTTCCAGTGAGATAGACTTTGCTGGTTCAGTCTGGTCACAGCCTTTCACTTAGGCGCCTTACATGACCTCCTATCAAAAATTCCGGGGAGCTTCTCTTGAGGTATTTGGCGACGTTGTTGGTGCTGCTTTCCGCGCTTGTGTCAGTTGGTTGCAAACGTAAGCCCGTAGACGTTAAACCCGTAGACCCACCCCAGAGCCAAGTAGCGCAGCGCTTTGTGGTTCAAGCAAGCGATCAAGAGGTTTCTGACAACGCCCAGAAACTGATTTGGAAGCGATGCGCGGAGGGCCTGAGCTTTACGCGGAATCAATGCTCGGGTGCGCAGTCTACGTTTTCCGCCACCGATATTCGGGCGATGATTGGAAGCCCCAGCCTTGGTGGATGGGTCATTCCATTGTGTGGCCATCTGCAAGGGCTGTACAAGTCAGAATATTCAGGCCCCGACCAGAGCCTCGTCATAACCTTGGATGGTGTGTTCCCCGAGTCTTCGCAAGCTGGCACAGAGCATTTCTGGTGTCGGTTGGCTGACACCCCTACAAGCAATGGACTCGTAAGCTTCCCAGATATTATGGTGTTTGGCTTTTATGAGTACCAAGGGAAAAGGATGTCCCATAGCTTTAGGCCAAATAACGAAACCGTTGGGTTACGAATGGTGAGGGTGCAGTAGATACCCGCCTTTCTTCCCCAGTAAGTAAACCTTCCTTTGGACAGGGGCAGACAGATGCCCTTCGTCGCACCACATGACACGACTTGTCTCCATTGCACTTTGCGCGTTTATCGTTTCGCTTGCCTTTTGGGGTGCGGTTGTGCCCCCCGCAATGGCGCAGACCACGGCGGGAGTGGATGCCCTTTCTGTTGTGTACCAGCGGCTGGACGAGCAACTAGCCCTTGGGCAAGGACGCATTGGCGCGTTAGGACGCCCAGCCCTGAAGCCAGAGGTTCCGGAGACTGACGAAGAGGACGCGCACTTCGTGCCGCAGACGCGTGAAGCCCGCCGACGCGAGGTGGAGCAACGTATTGAGCGCAGCGTGGAGGCCCGAAGAGCCGAGCAGGCGGCCAGGCTGCAGGCGTTTTCCCAGAAAGTAGCCGAGCAGTGTGGTGCTGGGCCGCTGGGTCCGGCAACGCTTGGCATGACCGTTCAGCGCTTTGAGCAATGCAGCCCCGAAATACGCTTTGGTGGGGGGGTGACCCATGTCATCTCGCTCGTGGTGCAAGGCATGGCTGGCAAGTTGTATGTGTTCAATGGAGACCGCGTTCACAAGGTGTATGCGGTGGACGGCCGCATTACGCGCATTGACCCACCCGCATTGCATGCGGTTCAGCCCAGTTTGCTGAGCTTGGGCACTTACCCGCAGCTTGTAAGCGATCCTCAAATGGTGGCGTTGTCAGGCGGCAATGTGTTTGCCTACGGTCCCGCGCTGGGTGAAGACTGGTCTGCGCCAGCGGGCGCCAATCTCCGGGCTTGGGGCAAGAAGCGGGACCGCATCCACACCAGTGTGCCCGCGCCGCCCTTTATGTGGGACGCCGAGAAGCAAGGCTGGTTGCGATTTCAGCCGCCCGTTGCGTGTGGTGGCCTGTGGCACCAGCACACGCTGACTGTCATGGACAACGACCGCGTGCTGGTCGCCGGGGGGCTATGCGACATCTCCCGTTTGGGCAACGATATGGGCACCTTCGAGCCCCAGAGGCACACCGCCTTGTGGGATGGACGCCAGCGCGTCTGGCTGGATGCGCCGGACTTGGCGCAGCCCCGCATCCAGCACACGGCCAGCCTGGTCGATGGCCAGCGCGTGCTGTTGGTCGGTGGCTTTGACGACCCGCTGACTACGGCCGAGCAGGAAGCGCCCCGCGTTGCCCAGCCAGCCGACCAGCCAGCACCGCCCCATGTGCGCGCGCTGCGCTCGGTGGAGTGGTTCACCGAAGGGCGATTTGAGCAGCTGGCTCCACTCAATACGGCCAGGGCCAAGCACACAGCAACCGTGCTGGCTTCAGGAGGCGTGCTGGTGGTCGGTGGCGTGGGAAGCGACCTGCACGCCTTGGCACAGGTTGAAGCCTGGGACAAGTCGAGTCTGCGCTGGGTACCACGTGCGCCCCTGCGCACCGCGCGTTACGGGCACACGGCGACCCTGCTGGCCGACGGGCGTGTGCTGGTGACGGGTGGCATTGATGCCAACGAAGCCTTGCTCAACACAACCGAGATTTACGACCCCGCTGCCGACACCTGGTCGGATGGCCCGCCACTGCCCGAACACCTGCAGGGTCACAGCTCCATGCTTCTGCCCGATGGGCGCGTACTGCTTGCCGGCGGACTGGCGTTTCCGGTAGAACAACGCACGCCCTGGCTGCATACTTGGCTCCCAGGTGAGATTTCCTGGCAAGCGCTTGGCATACGCGGCCAAGGGGCACATGGGAACAACCAGCACCGGCCCACTCTGGTTCCATTGGGGCAAGACCGGGTGCTGATTTTTTCCAGCTTGACGGTATGGTTGCACCGTCTCTCAGAACCTGCCGCCGCAACAGCAACAAGCGGCGCTGCTGCCGACACGGCTGCCGGCGCCAAACTCCCCCATTTTGTTGACACGTGGTGGGTGCCTCCCCCACAAGCGGCAACACCGCCACCGCTACCACCTACGGCGGGGCAACCGGGCTTGCTGGCGCGCTTGGCGCAGGATCTTTGGTCGGCCCGCGCAAGCTTGTTGGTGCTGGCAATGGTATTGGGCGGACTATGGCTGCTGGCGCGATTGTGGACGCGGTTGCGGACCCGGTTGCTGCGAAAGCGCGTCGACCAAGCCGGCCCATCGCCCGATACCGAAGCGCCCATCGACTCCATACCGTCACGCGTGGGCCGCTTGGGACGCTTCGTGGTGCGCGTGCTGGTCTACGGCACCTTGCTGGTGCTGGCTGCACCACACATACTGGCGTACATGGGTCTGCAGCTATCCGACATGGCCGATGCATGCCAAACGCGTCCAGCTGCTTGCCTGAACCCCAGCTCGGGTTTATTGGCCAGGCAGTGGGGGGTGCCGGGGCGCAGCAAATTCTCCTCGCCGCGTGTTCCCTGCGGGTTCGTGGGCGAATGGAGTATCACACTGCGGTCGCGTGAATTCTCCGTCGCCATGCAGGCCGATGGAACCTACCAAATGAAAAGTGCCGTTGGCGTCAAGACCGTTCCCGACGACGCGGGGCATTGGGCGGTGCAGGGCAAATACCTACTGTGGCGCAGTACCACGCGCCAAGTGGCTGACATAGACATGAATCAGATCGTCAGCAATGACGGAATTCACTTTGAGCTCATCGAAATGGACGGGGTGCACACCCACTTCAAACGCAGAGCCGAGCTGCCTCCCCAGCGCTGTCAGCCATGAGCGGCCGCATCGTCCGCGGCTTGGCATGGTCTGGGGTGGCGCTGGCGCTGCTGGCTACGGGGTGGCATCTTTTGGGGAAGGTGGATTACGACACCCAGCCGTCTGCCGAAGTGCCCAGCCTATCCACCGTGCTACCCGTCAACGAGGCGGACCAGGCGCTGCAGGATGGCGTCCAATGGGCACAGGCCCACAACACGACCCAGCATCGGGATTGCAAAGACGCTCTTGGCAACAGCTTGCGCGCCATGGGGTGCCACCGCTACGTTACGGCCCAAAAAGTCGTTCCCCCGCTGGTCAAAGACGGTTTAACGCTACCCCGCACCCGCGACTGCATAGCGGCAGTCCACGCACACTATGACCCGTCGTTGCAAGACGCGGCCGAACAGGGCAACCCCCGTGTCGTGAGCGTATGGACGGTCAGGGTTGTGGACCCGCTGGTGAGGCAGTGCAACAACATCGACAACCTGCGCATCCTGCGCGATGTACACGAACCGTTGGGTCGTCTGAACACGATGCTGGCGCAGGTGCGCGCAGGGCAGTCTTTGTCGGAAGCGGACCTTGTCACGCTCCGCCGAGAGTATCCCGAAGTAGAGCTTTTTCGGGACAATCCCATGCGTACTACCTACTTAACTACGGCACAGAATTTGTTTGACCTGATGGGTGGGCGTCAGCAGGTTTTTCCCATGGCATTGCCGGGCGCGGCTCGCGATGGGCAGTGCGCGGCACTTGCACAGCAGATGGCGGAGCTGAAGAAGGCATATCACCAAAATCTGAATACCCAAAGCGCCAGTCAGAACCAACTCTTGGCAGACTGGGCTCGAACGGAAGAAACGCTCCAAAAGGTAGGTTGTCCCACTTTGCACTAGTCAGCCCGTACTGCGCCAGCCGCGATTGCCATTGGCAGAAGGTGCGTATTCCGTGGACGTTGAGGATAACGCGTGATGATTTCACGCTGCTCAGGATCCCGCCTCGGAAAAGCAAAACCGAATGGCTGGTAACAGATCGATCGTCTGCTTTGCAGCAAATGAGTCAAGGGCGCAGAGGACCGCGTTGGGCCGAGGCTGTCATCCAAGTTGTCTTTTTGAAAACCGTCATTGGCCCCATGTTTTGGGGATGGACACCTGTTTTACGGCGGCTATAGTGCGGTCTGCAAATCCTCTTCGCCATACAGCTGGCCAAGCACCATGGCGCCTACGTGTGCACCACGGCCAGCCAGCCCAAGCACGCGCTGCTGCGGTCGTTGGGCGCGGACGAGGTCATCGACTACAAGACGCAAGGCTTCGCACAGATGCTCAGCGGCTACGACATGGTCCTTGACACCCAAGTTGGCGACACGCTGCTCAAATCATTCGGCGTGCTGCGCAAGGGCGGCATCGTGGTGTCTGTCTCCGGCCCGCCCGATCTGGAGCTGACGCGCGAATGGCAGCCCATGCCGTGGTACCTGCGCCTGGGCATTCGGGTGATCAGCGCCAAGGTGCGCCGCACCGCGCGCAGCCTGCAGTGCCGCTACCGCTTCATGCTGATGAAGCCCAGCGGCACGCAGTTGGCCCAGATCGCCGCGCTGGTGTATGCCGGCACCATCCGCCCGGTGATCGACCGGGTGTTTGCGTTTGACGATGTGAAAGAGGCGGTGGCCTATGCGGAGACGGGGCGGGCTACGGGCAAGGTGATCATTCGGGGTGTGGGTGCATTTCCATCCATCGCGTCTGTCGCCCCCGGGCCACCGACGCCTGCCTCCACGTAAGCAGCGGCCTAGTAATTTCGGTCAGGCGGACAGCACTACCGGTCCATTCGCAAAGGCCACACAGGCCAATACACAGCCATCTTCCACTTCATGCGGGTCCAAGCCGGCTGTATTGGCCATGACGGCGTCGCCAGCAATCTTTCGCACCTTGCATTCGCCACAGTCACCTGTGCGGCAAGCGCTGGCAATCTTCACGCCAGCCTGGTCCGCAACCTCCAACAGGTTTTGCTGGCCGCTGCATGCCACTTCTATGCCCGAAATGGCAAAGCGCACGGTACCGCCGTTTGCCTGCACGGCATTTGCGGTTCCAAAGCTTTCTTCATGGAAGTGCCCCATGGCGAAGCCCGCATTTTGGAGCACCTGTTTGCTGCCTTCCATAAACCCTGCGGGACCACAGATGTAGACCTCACGCTCAGCAAAGTCTGGTGCCACGGATTGCAGCATGGCCAAGTCCAGATAGCCGTTCAGGCCAAGCCATTTGTCGCGCCGGCTGCTGCGCGTCAGGCTGATGTGCTGCACGAAGCGCGGGTTGGCGGTCTGCATGGCGTCCACCTCGGCGGCAAAGATCAGGTCTTTGGCCGTGCGTGCGCAGTGGAAGTACACCACGTCGGTATCCAGGCCCTGGTCGCGTATCCAGCGCGCCATGGAGAGCATGGGCGTCACACCACTTCCGGCGGATAGCAACAACAGCTTTTTCCGCGGCTTTGGCGCGCAGGTGAATTTGCCGTGCGGGCCGGTCATGGCCACGCGCGATCCTGCTGTCAGGTGGTCACACATCCAGTTGGATACGACACCTGCGTCCACACGCTTGACCGTCAATTCAAAATAGCCGGGCTGGGTGGGGGTGGAGGACATGGTGTACGAGCGGAAGTGCTTCTTGCCATTCACCTCCAGCGCCAGCGTGACAAACTGCCCTGGCTTGTAGTCCATACGCTGGCCGCTGTCGTCGCAGAAGCGGAAGGCTTTGACATCGGCAGTGATGTCCAGCACCTCAATACAGCGCGCCACCAGGCTTCGTTGCACAGGGTCGGGCAGGGCAAGTTTGTGTACACCATGCTGTGATGAAGCCCCAGGCCGGCGGCTTAGCAAAGGCAGCTTGTCGGCCACTCGCCCTATCCACTTGCCCTTTGAGCCCATGAAATCAGGCAATACCTTGGCCGTGGCCGCACCCATCACGGCAGTAGCTGTCATTGCGCCTGACATCATGGCCGATGCAACGCCACAAAACAAAATGTCCTGCCCGGTGAGATACAGGCCCTTGATAGGAGTGTGCGGCTTGACCCAGCTTTGCGCAAATCGCTCGGGCGTGTGCTCAAGCCCATAGACCTGCCCCTGCGAATAGTTGTTGAAGTGCGCGGTCGATAGCGGTGTGGATAGTTCGAAATAGTCTACTTTTCCACGCGCGTGTGGGGCATGCTTGTAGACATCTTCCAGCAGCTTCTCGGACAACATGGCTTTGAAGTCGTCATAGTCTGCACCCCGATTTTTCCAGGGCTTGTGCTCCCACTTTTTGAACCACCCATAGGGCGCCAGCGAAATTACGTCGATGGTTGACTTGCCTGGGTAATGTTCGTCCCACGCCGGGTCTTTGGAGGACGGGAACGAGATGTAATTCAGCGGCGATTGCGTGGTCTTGTCCGCGGTCGGTTGGGCCATGAACTGGGCCAGGCTTGCGTCGTGGTCATAGTCGCGGTAGACCCATTTATTGGCCTGCTCCAGGTGCAAATCCTTTGCCGTGCCATGCAAGCCAATGAAAAGGCCCACGTGGGCCACGGATGGTTTCAGCACACTGAGCTTGTCGCGCAGCTTGAGGCGCGTGCCCACCGCATCGGGCAGCAGCTTGCCATAGGTGTTGTGCACACCCGCCGCGCTGATGACCGAGGCGCTCAGGATTTCGTCTCCATTGGCCATGCGCACGCCAATGGCGCGATCACCTTCCACCATGATCTGCTCTACCTCGGCACCCACGACGACCGCACCACCCGAGCGCTGGATCACGGGTTCAATATGCCGGGCTATCTGCGATGCCCCACCCACCGGGAAGTTGCCGCCGCCCAGGTAGTGCTGGGCAACCACCGCGTGCATGGCAAAGCTGGACTGTGCGGGTGGCAGGCCGTAGTCACCCCACTGGCCACAAAGCACGCTGGCCAGTTTGGGGTCTTGAATGAAGTCAGCCATCACCGATAGCGTGGTACGGCCGAAATAGTTGCTGCCCAGCTTTTGGGCGAGGGGTTGCAGGCGTGTAGGCAAGTAACGCTGCCCCAGATGCATGGGCAAGCTGTTGGTAGCAGCACGTATGTGCTTCAGATAGTCGTCGATCTGCTTGCGGCCATTGGGGAAAGACTTGAGCAACTCCTCCCGAAAATTTGCAGCACCCGCCACAAAGTTGTACTGCTTGTCCTGGATGATGATCTTGTCGTAGACGTCGTCCATCTTCGCCCATTTCAGATTGCCATCTGTAATGACATCAAACACACGGCGAAGGGGCGAGTTGGGGTTGTGTACCTCGCCGATGTAGTGCACACCCACGTCCCATTCGTAACCACGGCGTTTGAAGGAGTGGGTAAAGCCGCCGGCCGTGTAATGCCTCTCCAGCACCAGAACCTTTTTACCGGCCTTGGCCATCAGCGCAGCGGTGGTCAGCCCTCCAAGGCCGGAGCCGATGACGATGGCGTTGTATTGCGTGTCGATCTCGCTGGAGACATATTTTTGCCCGACGATCATGGAGTTTCCTGGTGAGTTTCAGTTGGCGTGTGCAGTACAATACTGTTCAATGTTGAACATGTTAGTTCAATTTTGAACAAATGACACCAAAGAAATTAGACAGTTCAGTCCGCAAAGCGACGTCCGACAAGGCTTGGTTCAGCGTCGTCAAGGCATACAACTTGTGTGATGCGGCATTGAACAAGCGGCTGCAGGAGTTGGGCCTGAAAGTAGGAGAGCACGAAGTGCTTGCCAATATCGCACGCTCGCCCGGCATAACGCAGCAAGCACTGGCCAATCGCTGTTTCGTGGCAAGAAGCGGCGTCAGCATGTTGCTGACGCGCATGGAAACCCAGTCGCTGTTGTGCAGGGAAGTGGACGCCAGGGATGGGCGAATCAAGCGCCTTTACCTCTCTCCTAAGGGGGAGGCGCTCGCGCAGCAGACGCTGGCTATTCAAGACGAAATCGTGGCAAAAATGATGTCTGCACTATCCAATGGCGAGTTGAAGGAGCTCAAAAGGTTGTCGGAGCTGGTGGCTCTGCAATTGGCTGACACATCGGGCTAGATGCAAATGGCTTTTGCTTCACACGTCAGCACCGGGCAAGCCGCGCTAGGCGAAGACGTGGATACCGTTGAGCGCCCCAGCCGCATTTCCCGCGGTGCGCGGTCCAGGTGGGGCAGGGCGCGTGTCACGGTCGGCGCGCGCGTCCGTGGTGTGGTGGGCCTACCAGTGCCCCGTGAAGGCTTGGCAGTCGCCCCAATAGCGCAAACGAGCGGTTGGTGGGTTTGGTAGGAGTCAGCAAGCTGCGGACTTGGCCGTACTTGGGGTCAACGCTAGAGTTCTGAAATCAAAGCCTTCTCGCGGTGCTTCCGCCGCCGGTGTCTGGCGAGACTATTGCTGCCGTCGACGAATTTCCTTGCAAAGAAGCAGTAGGTGCAACTGCGCGTTCACCAACTTTCAACGACTTGGCCTCGATTTGCCCTATCGGTTGGGACATCTCTACGGCGGTGCGCAGGTTGCGGCTTTGATCTTCAACCCCGGCAACTTGATCGGTGGTAGTCGCCGTTAGTTGTTTTGAAGCCATCTGGCAGGCTGCTTCAAGCTCTTGTGCATTCAGCGTACCTTCAATGACGTCGTCAAATAGGCGTGTCGTCCAATCACCTTCTTGGGCAGCAACAAAACGACGTTTGTTTTGGCAATCGGCCACTGATCTGTGCTGGATTCCGGTGTCCTTGTCATTTTTGTATTTGTATGCGACCAGATAAGTTATCCCCGCGTCCGTCTGCTGAATGGACGCAGTGTCAATCAAGCGATAGGAATAACTGTTTTCCCCTATCTTGCTCCAGCTACCAGATTCATCGGTAGCTGCAACCGTAGCCGGGGCATTTGCTTCTCTTTCCTTGACTTTCGCCAAATATGCAGATTGCAAAGTTTGAGCAGATGCTGTCAATGTGCTGTGGCGCTCACTGCTCGAAGGGTGGCTCGACATCCATAGACCATTACCCCCGCCGCCTTGTTTTTCCATCAACTCCCAGAGTCGCGGTGCAGCCGCCGGGTTGAACCCTGCGTTGGCCATGCGCGCAATTCCCAGGTCGTCCGCTTCTCGCTCTTGGTCGCGGGAAAACTTTGCGGTTACCAGCAGAGCACCAGCCGTCCCCAACTTCACTCCCAGGCCGCCCGTATCAACCCCTTTTTTGGCTTGGCTTATGTCAACAACGAGCCCTACCAATGACCCAATGAATCCAATCACTGCGGCCTTGGCCTTGCCGTTGGTCAAGTGTTTCCCATGCAGATGGCCGATTTCATGTCCAATGACCGCCGCCATCAGGTCATCGTCGTCGCCGATCATTTTCAGCATGTCGGTGTTCATCACCATCAGGGGCTGGTTGTCCTTGTCCAGCGTAACGAACGCGTTCGGACCACTTTGCTTGGCAATCATGAGCTGAGGGGTTGAGATGCCGTAGACCGCAGCCATCCGAACAGAGACGTCGTTCATTCGTTGAACCCAATCCCTGTTCACTTGATCCAATTCTTCAGTACCTTTCAGAAGGCGGATCTTTGATGACGATTCGCTCAGCAGCCCTTGGACCGTCCAGTATTCAGCAGCCAGCAGCGTCACATCAACTGGCTGGAATGGCAGTGGCTATTGCTACGGTTTGTATAGCGGGTTAGGCATATTCCGCGAGGGCTAGAGGCATATTTCCCCAATGGTCACTTGGGTGCCTTGACCCGCGCCCGCGCCTTGGGTTTGCCTGGCTTTGCGGTTGCGGCGTCACCCAGTAAATCTGGGGCACTGGGCGCTGCAAGGTAGTTAGCTTTGCTCACCACTTTATTGCCCGTTTTGGCCTCCAGAGCTTTGCGGGCATTGCCGGCGATTGTTCCACCTTCTTTGGCGGACGTGCGGTTTTCAACAAATCCGAATGCGTCGCTGCGGCGGGCAATCTCTGTAGTGCTGGCTTCGCCCAGCATGGTGAAGATCAGCTCAAGGTCGGTCATGTGGTCGCGCAAGTTGTTGCCGGTCTTCACCACATCCAGGCCCTTGAGCTGGCTGTGCTCTGTGGGTGTTACGCCGAAGGTGGCGCGGGCGATTTCGGCAGTCAGGATGGAGTATTCCTTGCCTTCGGCCACGCCGCGCGCCTTCCACTCGTCGGTCAGCTCCCCGCGCACGGATATGGAGCGCAGCCGTTTCTCAATCCATGCCTGCGGGTAACCCTTGGCCTGGTACAGCTCACGGGCGCGGTCGCTGGCCAGCTCGGGGTTTTCGATCTCTTTCACCCGCTCGTAGCCCACCTGGGCCAGCCAGCGTTTGAACGGCTCGGCCTTGGGGGAGGGGATGGACTGGATGATGCGGAACAGGCCCTCGGTGTTGGCGCAATCCGTCTCGCGCTGCTTGCCGTCTGGGGCCGGTAATTTCAACCCGTGACAAAACGTCACGGGTTGGTTGCTCTCGGCATTGAGTCGCTGTTTGAGTTTGCGCCAGTACGCGCCAGCATCAACACTGCCAGTCAAAGTACCACACACATCGACGACCGAAAACCACCATTCCTCGTTGTGCCAGACGCGGCGAATGGTGGATTCTTGAAAAACGGCAATGTGATTCTCAGATTCCGTAGCCGTTTCGGCCTTCTTCTCCATAACGCTCCCATTTCCATTGAGTCAAGTAAGTTGACTGTATTGTCGGTAAGGTCGGCGACGCCATCTTGGCTTATTGCATGCTATTCATAATTTGCATGGTTTTGTTTTAAAAGTGTATTGGCCTATCTGCGCACTTTTCACTACAGTCCACACGTCCAAAATGAACGGAAGAATGTGTGACTGCAATGACCCGTACCGAATGTAATTTGTTAAGGGTCATCGGGTTCGGAATGATCCTCACCCTTTGTGCCGCAGCAGCTTTTGGCATGGCTGCTGCTGATGCCGATGGCGGTATGTTTCAAGAGCCATTCGCTGCAAACATGCAAAACCCGCCCCGTATCCTGTTGGAAAAAGTATGGGGCAAGGAGGTCGAGGCATCGTCTGCAGCCGAACTGGAGCGCGACCGGGATGTGCTTTTAGGCACCGTCACAGTACCGGCAGAGCAGTTGCCTTTGTCCATCGTTGTCGACTACGCAGGATGGGAGTTGCGAAAGTCGGACATTCCCGCAGAGCGGCAGGGATACTTCTACCTCCGCCTGGAGTGCCCGCAGGAGAAGTATGGGCGCTGTGGCGACGATCTCGACACCTATGCCAGACACAAAAAGAATCTGGAGACAAGTGGCAGCTTTTCGAGAACGTCCTTGCACGTCAATGGCGCTACACGCGATGCACACGTCCTCAGTGGCATGTCACTTCGCTACAGCGTGAAACCCGGCACCCCCATCAATATCTACGCGAGCCGTGCATTGGCCCCCAAGACGCTTGAAACACATCGGTTGCGCCTGCGCGTATACAGCGGCGAGTTGACGTTCACGCCACCGCCCAAAGTGCACGCGAAGATCGGACCGGGTGCCAAGCAGGGCATTCTGATTGCGTTGATCGTTGCAGGGGTGGGCTGGCTTATTCGGCTGGTTCGGCCCGGCGATGCCGCGCCTGAATCTCCGCCCCGCTTGTTGGGCGCTCTGCTATGTATTCTGGGAAGCGTGCTGGTCGTTGCCGGGTTTTTGGACACACTGCTCTTCTACCCTGTGATCGGGTTATTGATCGCGATCAGCGGGATGCTGTTGGCTACAGGCTCCAGGCTTGGGTTGTGGGCCTACGGTCTGATGCTCGCCGTCGCGTGGGCAATTACTTTCAACGACTACGGCGTGGCGGCCAACAAGGATGCGCTGATGCGAACCGGCTTGATTAGCCTGCTTGCGATTTACATCTTCAGCGCACGGGTGACGGAGCGGCTGGGCAGTAAAGAGTCTTAGCCCAGCTAGGCATAGGGGCCAGTGCCTTTGCTCAACCAAGGCTGTGCAGACAGATTGCGCACCGCAATTGCGTGAAACCCTGTTTGCTACGTTTTATATAGCGCACTGTGCTTATTCCACGAGGTCTAAGGCCGAATTCTATGAATTCAGGTTTGGATAGGCTAATAACCCTATATTGGGTAAGTCGAGGCTTTCCTGTGCTCATCTAGCCAGATCCCCTTGTCAACGAGGGAAGTGGTCAAATTTGCAACCTACAGCCGCATCGCACACCGGTGGGGGTGGCCCGGCGCAACCGCAGATGCCCTTAGGAGTGAGATAGCTTCGCGCCACAGTTGCGATTTCTTGTTGCTGCGCTGCAGCCGCGCTCGCCGCTTGCGCTGATGGGGCTACCAGCGAGTAGGCGAGAGGTACGGTGCAACCGCAATCACCCGTTGGCGGAATGAATCGGAGCGTGCCGCACTGGTTATCTGTGGCACAGGGAGTGGCGGATGCCAGCGATCTGGCTTCCGCTTCCTTGGCATTGGCTTCGTCAACGGGCGGCGTGGAAGACCCACCGCACGCAGTCAGGGAAATCAGGGCAACGGCGGATAGAAGATGACGGCGTAGAGGCATTGTGGGATTGTTCCCCGGCGCGTCTGTTGTTCGCCTCCCATGAATCAGGTATTTTTCACCCCTGCCGGCAGATAAACCGCACAAAACTCCGGCGGCATGCGCCGAGCCTGGCCCGTGCTCAGTTCAATGCAACCAGTTCCCAGCGGCCGCGGCGTTGTTGGTATGGTTCAGGCCATCAATGTCGCCGCTGTGCGGGACGGCCGATCAGTGGTCGGCAATTCGCTGGTGACTACAAGACGCAAGACTTCGCGCAGATGCTCAAGCCTGCGACAGCAAATGCCGCCGAATGCGCATGTCGCTGGTGAGCCCGGCTGCGCGGGTGTAGTCGTGGCTGGCCTCTGCGCTGCGGCCGGCCCTGCGGTGCAAATAGGCCCGCGCGACCCAGTAGGGCTGGTAGGTCGCCATATCGGCTTCGGCCAGGCGCGCCAAAGCAGCGTGCGCTTCGGGCAACTGCCCGCTTTCTGCGAGCGCCACCGCCTGTCCGACAACCGCACCCGCGCCGGGAAAATACTGCACCAGCCGTCCATACAACCATGCGATGGATCCCCACGGGATCTGGCCCGTGAAAAGGCGCTGGCTGTGCGCGGACTGGATGGCCGCCTCGATCTGAAAACTGCCACTCTGGCGAAGACGGGCCGCCCGCCAGAGGCAATCCTCGGCTTCCTGTATCAATGCACGGCTCCACAGGGCAGTGTCTTGCTGTGCCAGCGGCACGAACACGCCCTGCGCATCAAATTGCGCTGCCGCGCGCGCTTCGCAGTGCAGCAATAAAGCCAGCAAGGCAAAGGCTTCGGCGCTATCGGGCTGCTGTGCCACCACCACGCGGGCCAGGTACAGCGCCTCGGTTGCCAGACCGGACAACGCGGGCACAACCTCTTCGCCGGGCAACGCTGCCCGGTTGGAGCCAATGGTGTAAGCGCCGTAGATGCCTTCCAGCACCGCATCCAGCCGCTGTGGCAGGTCCTGTGCTTCGGGGGTCTCAAAGCGAATACCGGCTGCACGTATCTTGGCCTTGGCGCGCACCAGCCGCTGCGCCATAGTGGCCGGTGCCACCAGATAGGCCTGTGCGATGGTGGTTGCATCCAGGCCCAATACAGCCTGCAGCATCAGCGGCGCATGCACTGCCGGGGCCAGGCCCGGATGGGCACACACCAGCATCAGCCGCAGCCGTTCGTCCGGCACCGCCTCGGGCTCCACCGCTTCTGCAGGCAGTTCCAGCAGCGCTTGCACTTCAGGCGAGTCCACCAGCCGCTGGTGCCGCGCCCGCTGGAGCAAAGCGCGTTTGGCCACCGTCAGTAGCCAGGCCTGGGGTGCATCGGGGATGCCGCTTTGGGGCCAGTCTGTCAACGCTGCCAGCAGGGCGTCAGACAGCGCATCTTCCGCTGCCGCCAGATCGCGCCACTGCCAGGCCAACCAAGCCAGAAGCCGCCCGTAGGCTTCGCGCGCGGCCCGCTCTGCGGCCTGCCACGCAGCCTGTGTGTCCGGAAGCGGCTCCATGCGCAGGTCAGGCTACGGGTTTTTAAGGAGCCTTCATGGGCGGCATCACGGGGCGCACTTCGGTACTGCCTGCAGCCGCACACGGCGAGCGTTCAGCCCAGGCCAGCGCCTCGTCCAGCGACGGCACCTCGATGATGAAGTAGCCTCCCAGGTGCTCCCGCGTGTCGGGGAAAGGCCCGTCCTGCAGCTGGCGCTTGCCATCCACCAGACGCACCATAGTGGCGGTATGCGGTGCCTGCAGGCCATTGCCGCTGATCACCACACCAGCGCCATAGAGCGCACCAACGTAGGCATTCCAGGCACCCCAGTAAGCGGGCGCCTGAGCCGGATCGTCGCGGCGGGCCACCTCGGCCGTGGTTTCGCGGTGAATGAGCATGTATTGCATAAGAAATCTCCTGAAGTTGAAGCCGCGACCATCGCGTCTCCTGATGAACTGATGCACGAAGTGGGTGGCAATCGACACATGCCGAAAATTTATTTTGCCACTGAGATAGCAGCATAGCCCGGCCAGGGTGTTGATACAAGCGGGTGCGGTTGTAGGCCGTCTGGCCATCAACGGATTGCGCTGTCGGTGTCTGCAGACGGATTGCGCGCCGCTATTGTGTGATGTCGTGCTTGCTACGCTTTATGTAGCGCACTGTGCATATTCCACGAAGGCTACAGCCGAATTTACCTATGGACGTTGGTCAAAAAATACCTAATAAACCCCATATTGGGTAAATTGAGGCTTATTTGTGCACCCCAGCGGGCAGATACACCGCACAAAACTCCGGCGGCATGCGCCGTGCTTGGCCGGTGCTCAGTTCAATGCAAACCAGTTCCCAGCGGCCGCGCAGGATGGTGGCCTGGTCGCCGTCGCGCAGAAGTTGAAACCGGCGCTCCATGCTGAGTTTGCTGGTGGTGGCCATCAGCCAGGTGGCCATGGTGAGCGCTTCGCCAGCCGATGTGGGTAGCAGGTAGTCGTATTCGCCCCGGCGGATGGCCATGGCACGGTCCAGGCGCTGGTAGTCCGCCAGGTCCAGGCCCAGCGACTCTGAGTGCGCCCAGCCGATCTTCTCGCACCACTGCACATAGACGGCGTTGTTGGTGTGGTTCAGTCCATCAATGTCGCCGCTGTGCGGGACGGCGGGCAGGGTAAACGGTGTTGGATAGTCCCAGGCCATGGCTATAGTGGGTTGTTTCTAGTGATCAACGAGGTCTGTGATGGTAGTTGCCCGGCCCGTGCCGCCCTGTCGCATATGCTGTCGGCAAACAATCTGCCGCATGCGCAAAATCCCAGAACCCCAAAGCCCCGAGCTACTGCGCCGCCTGCTGCGCGCCAAGGACCGCATGGACGCCGCCTCGCACGAAGACTGGCCGGTGCAGCGGCTTGCGGGGGTGAGCCATGTGTCTGAAGCGCACTTTGCGCGTGCGTTCAAAGAGGCGTTTGGCGTGCCACCGCACCGCTACCTGCTGACGCGGCGCATTGAGCGGGCGGTGGCGTTGCTGCGTGATAGCGACACTGCCATCACCGACATCGCCTTCCAGACTGGGTGGCGCAGCCTGGGCACGTTCGGACGCATCTTCCGCGACATCACCGGTGAGACGCCTAGCGCGGTGCGCTTGCGTGCGCGCGCGACGGCCGGCGACCTGCGCAGTGTGCCGGCCTGCATCGTCAGCGCGGCACACCGGCCGGACCTAAAGACCGCCGTTCTGGAAAAGAAGCGCCGCAGTTTGGCAAGCGATACAAAAGAGGCTCTTTAAGGCGCACCCTACTTCGCGTCAAACAGATCATTCGCCAGCCGCCGCAGTTGCGTCTTGTGCTCCATGTCGGAGTGCAAGAGCTGGGGCTGGGTTTGTACGCCTGCCATCAAGCTGTCAAATTCCGACCGCAGCATGTTTGGGTTGGGATGTGTCTTGATCAGTGCCCGCACCGCGGCGGCCAGAACCGCGACCTGGATATCCGTCTGCCTGCGGCCTTGGTAGGCATCATCATTTTGTTGTCGTTGGTTCTGGCGTATTTCCATCGGGGGCTCCATCGTGTTGTTGTGCACCATATGCACAGCCTTGGGTCTGATCTGTGCGTTTACCCACCATACGCCTACCCTGGTCCGATGGCAAGACCGCAGTTTTGGAGAAGCGCCGCCGTTTGGCCAGCGATATAAACGAAGCTCTTGAAACCAAAGGGAGAATTCAATGGGTCAAACTGCTGGTGTGCAAACGGTCGGGGTGTATGTGCGAGACCAAGACGAGGCGCTCGCGTTTTATGTAGACAAGCTGGGGTTCAAGGTGCACACCGATGTGCGCAATGGCGACTACCGGTACCTGACGGTGCAAGCCCCAGGGCAGTCCACGTTCCAGCTGGGGCTGTTCAAGCCCGGGCCACCGGTGCATGACGCTGCCACCGCGCAGACGCTGCAGGCCATGGTGGCCAAAGGGGCGATGCCGCCCCTGGTGCTAGAGGTAGACGATTGCCGCGCCGCATATGCGCGCATGCAGGCCTTGGGCGTGGAGTTCACGCAGGAGCCGGTGGACCGCTATGGCACGGTGGACGCGGGTTTTCGTGACCCGGCGGGCAATGGGTGGAAGATGATCCAGGCGCGCCCTTGAACACTTTGGCTCTCGATTGCTATTGTTTGACGGCCTCAATGGCGATGCTGATGGTTACCTCATCCCCTACGTTGGGTGCGTATTTACCAGCGCGGAAGTCGGACCGTTTGATGACGGTGGATGCATCTGCACCAATGGCATCGCGCTTGAGCATGGGGTGCACGGTGTTGACATAGCTGGCGATCTTGAGCGTGACGGGCTTAGTCACGTCTTTGATCGTCAGGTCACCCTCAATCGCCGTGGGCTTGTCGCCGTCGAATACGACCTTGGTAGATTTGAACGTTGCGGTGGGGTATTTGGCTGTGTCCAGGAAGTCTTCACCCTGGATGTGTCCGTTGAAAACAGCCAGGCCGGTGTCGACCGTTTTCATGTCGATGACCACGTCGACCGAGCCCGTCTTGGCGGCCTTGTCCAGCACGACGGTGCCCGTCGTCTTGCTGAAGCGGCTCAGTTGGGTAGACAAACCCATGTGGTTGTAGGAGAAGCGGGGGAAGGTGTGGCCGCTGTCAATGGTGTAGGTCTCGGGCGCGGCGAGCGCAGAGGCGTGGACGCCGCAAATGAGGGCGAGGACGGCGGCGCTGAGGAATGCTGTGGGTTTCATGGTGTGGGGTCTCGGGTTTTAAAGTTCTGGATCGTTGTTCGGGTGAGCTGCCTGACGGCAACTCAGCGTTTGCCGGGCAGCATGCGTTGCAGCAGGCCATCGCGGTCCACAAAATGGTGTTTGAGCGCGGCGGCCACATGCAGGGCCGCAATACCGGCCAGTGCGTAGGCGCTTGCCGCGTGCCAGGGTTTGATGGACTCGGCCAGCGCCTTGTTGGCATTCACCAGGTCGGGCAGTGGCAACACCCCCAGTAGCACGATGGGAAAGCCTGCTGCCGAGCTGTAGGCCCAACCGAGCAGCGGCACGGCAAAGAACAGCGCGTACAACATACCGTGGGTTGCGTGGTAGGCCCGTGTCTGCCAACCCGGCATTGCCGCAGCAATTGCGATAGGCAACTCGGGTGGGCGCCTGATCAGTCGGGTGGCCAGGCGGGCCACAGACAGCAGCAGTATGAAAACTCCGGCCCACTTGTGCCAGTTGTACAGCTTCAACCGCTGGGGTGAGAACGGCAGGTCCGCCATGTACAGGCCCACGGCAAATATCGAGGCCAGGGCCAGCGCCAGAATCCAGTGCAGAGCCATGGATACAGGGTGGTAGCGGGTTGCGGCGGGCGCGGAGTTCATGTTTATTGCGCGGCGGGTTTGTAGTCGGCAATGGCCTTGGCCAGTTGTTTGGTCTCATCACAGTTGGCGCAGGTGGTTTGCAGCTTGGCCAGTTGTGCCTCGGCCTTGGCCTTTTGATCCGTCTTCAGGTAGGCGATGCCGGAGTAGTTCAACGCGCCCTTGTGGTTGGGGTCCAGCGCCAGTGCCTTGCCATACGCCGCAAAGGCCGCGTCGTAGCGCCCCAGCCAGCGGTTGGAGAAGCCTAGGTAGTTGTAGGCATCGGCGTTCTTTGGGTCTTGGGCGACGACCTTGTCGAAGCTGGCAACGGCCAATTCCCAATTCTTGGCGTCAATGGCGTTTTTTCCCGCGACAAAGTTGTCTACCTTTGCGTTTTGCAAGGGCGCTGCTTCAGATGGAGCGGCCAGGGCCACACCTGCCATGGCGAGGCTCAGCACGGGGGCTAGGAACAGATTGCGGATGAAATAAGAGGACATGTTTGACTCCCGGTAGTAAGTAAGGGGTTAAAGGTTCGCGCTGCATTGCGGCACCTAAGACAAACGATGGAACGCTTCAAACGGATGCAAATAATTTGAAAATATTTTTTTAGCTAGAGGGATGCAAGGGCGATCCAGTAGCGTTGCACCACTTCGCCTCTGTCGGCCAGAAACTCCTCGGACTCCAGCACACCGCCGTTGCGCACTATCACCGCTGCGGAGGCCGCGTTCTGCTTTCCGCAGGTGATGAGCACGCGCGCGAGGCCCAGCTCTGCAGCGCGCAGCTGCGACAGACGCAAGATGGCAGTGCCCAAGCCCTGGCGGCGGGCTGTGGGCCGTATGCCATATCCAATGCTGCCTCCTTCGCGCAGCAATGCGGGTGTCAAGGTGTGGCGAATGTTCGCTACGCCAATCACCTCTGTGCCGCCGCGGACCAGCCAGAAGGAGGAGTGGGCGACGAAGCCATTGGGCACGCCAACGCCGCGGGCGCAGTCTGCCAGCTTCGATAAGAAGGCGTCGAAGTCTGTGTTGTCAAATGCCAGTGTGAAGGGGACCAGCGCATCGCCGTTAGCTACAAACTCGGCGATCAGCGCACGGTACGAATCACGCAGGTGGGCGCTGGGATGTACGAGCGCTAGGGTAGGGTGCTGCACGGTTGATCAGGCGAGGACCGGCTTAGCGCGTAGCGCTTTTTGCTGCAGCAAGCTCGGCCGCGGTCAGCACCATGGGCTTGACCACAGGGGCACCTGTGTCGGGGTTGAAGAAAGGGCTGCGGCGGTATGCGCCGCTCAGGCGGGCCTTGATGATCATGGCCATGGTTTTGGCTATGCCGCTGACAAGCCCCGCCGAGCGCGGCTTGTCGTTACCTAGCGCGCTCTTGACGCCCATGACCATCGTGACCGGGCCGAACGATGCTTGCCGGGATGGGGCGTCACCCACCAAGCAGCTGTGGATCAGGCCGACGAACGATACGCGGGGGGTGAGCGGCGTGTTGCCAATGGGGGTGTTGCAGCATGCGGCATACCAGCGCAACATGCCTGCATCAAAATGCTGCGCGAAGGCCTGGCGGTCTTCGCAGTAGCAAACGCAGCGGTTGGATGGGGTGGTTGAAGTCAGCAGGCCACGGATATGGCCGCATGCGCATTGGATCTTGTGGCTGTTGGGCATGGCATCAGTCTACCCGTCAGAAGTGTAGGAGCGGAAACAGGAAACGGGATGAGGCTCTCAACCGCGTCGCGCTGCTTTGATGGTGGCGATATCAATTTTTTGCATCTGCATCATGGCCTGAAACGCGCGCTTGGCCGCCGCTGGATCGGGGTCAACGATTGCGTCTGTAAGGGCGCGCGGAGTGATCTGCCAAGACAGACCCCACTTGTCTTTGCACCAACCGCATTGGCTGGCCTGGCCGCCGTTGTTGACAATGGCGTTCCACAAACGGTCGGTCTCCGCTTGGTCGTCTGTCGCAATCTGGAACGAGAAAGCCTCGCTTTGCTTGAACGCGGGGCCACCATTCAGACCGAGGCATGGGATGCCCAGCACGGTGAACTCTACGGTCAACACATCGCCTTGCTTCCCCGAGGGATAGTCGCCAGGTGCGTGGTGCACGGCGCCCACTGCGCTGTCCGCGAAGGTTGTGGCGTAGAACTTGGCTGCATCGAGCGCGCCACCCTCGTACCAAAGGCAAATCGTATTTTTGCTGACCATATGGGTTCTCCTCTCGTTGAGAAAAAAAGTGCATTCTGCACGCCGGTGTGCAGGTGTAACTTTAGAATACGCCTCGCGCTGTGCTTCCTTGGGGTCGAGCAGAACCTGCGCCGCAGGCTCAGGATCTTGCGACGGCACGCCGTGGCCCCGGTTGGCCTGTTCGTCGAGGTCTTTGTCGGCAAGCGCCGGTTGGGATGTGGGGGTGGTCAATGGCTCCATGTGTTTCTCCCGGGTGGGTTAACGACGAACGAGGCAAGATGCTCGTCGCAACCCGTCGGGAGACCTTAATCCACGGCGGTGGGTTGTAAGTGCAACAGCGCTCAGTTGCTTAGCCCGCCGTTGCCCAATCCTTGTGTGAGGTCACTGGGTTCAACGGCACTTTGGGAAAGTCCGCTGGCACATCAAAGGCGACGTTCACGTAGTTGGTGAAAATATTCAAAGCTACGTGTGCCAGGATTTCGACGATGTGTTCGTCGCCGAAGCCCACGTTGCGCAATTGGGCGACATCGTCGTTGGTGAGTTGTGCGCGGCCGCTTACCACTTTTAACGCAAATGCCAAGGCGGCGGCCGTCTTGGGGTCGGTGGAGCGGCCGGCTTGCGCGGCTGACATTTCTTCCGCACTTACGCCTGCGCCTTTGCCCAGCACCGTGTGGGCGGCCAGACAGTATTCACAGCGGTTGTGCTCGGCGATTGCAACGGCGATCTGCTCACCCAGCTTTGCGCCCAAAACGCCCGAGCCCAGTGCGCCAAACGAGCCCCACATACTCTTCAGGGCTGCGGGCGAATTGGCAACCGCTTTGAACATATTGGGCGTAGCGCCGAAGGCCTTGTGAATTTGCTCGAGCATGGCTTGGCGGTCGGGTGTGGTGTGGGCTGGATCGATGAGTTGGACACGGGACATGGTGAATTCCTAGAGGTAAATGGATGGAGAGCGGTGAGGGGAATGCGGTGAGGGGAATGCTGGATTCAATGGTCGACTTTGCCGGGTAGCGACAAATTGCCAGAGGCAACTTTGAAGACGTCAGACACGCACAACAAGGGGTTGTGCACGCTAGCGTTAACGCGCAACGCAGCGGTGACGCCGTCGAAGCCGGCAGCCTGCACGACGCCGATGTCGTCGAATGGCACTTTGACTTCCAGCGATTTGCCCTTGAAGACGGGGTTCCAGCCGGGGCTGTCAATCAGGATGGGCAGGCCTGGCCAGGTCTTGGGCAACTTTGGTTTGGCACCTTGGGGAATGTCGACTACCTTCAACGCGCCGGCTCCACAGGTTTCGTCACCTTGCAGCACCACCCAATGGGTGTGCCATTCGACACCACCGCCAGCAAACAGTGGGGTGTCGTTGAAGTCGGGATGGCTGGTCACGGCAAACGCCAGTATGCCGCTCTTGGCTTCGAAACCGACGACGGATGGGTCGATGGTGGTGGGCCACACATAAGAAAACACGGTGCTGCCGGCCAGCTTTCCGGTCTTGCCGGGCTTGTTGGCGCCTGCCTTGCCAGACACCGCGATATGGAAGGTGGCAATGTTGCCCTCGGTGGTGATACGCGTATGGAAGATGTCAAACGTGGCTTTCACTTTGGCGCTCGGCACGCTTTTGATTCCGGCGGTGTGCTCGCCATCGTGGGCCGCTGCTAGCTGGCTCAGGCCAGCACATGCAATAGCCACCGTGAGCAGCTTAAGGGTTGAATGCAATTTCATGGAGATACCTCTTCGAGATGGATTTGGTGCAAATCTGCACAGGAAGAAGTTTGAGCGGGTAGCGTGTATGATTAGTATCTTATAGTCCATAAAACATATCAATTCGTACATAATGCTCGCACCACCTGCCCAGGCTTTGGACCGGCTTTCAGCGCTGTTGGAGCGATTCCAGGTGTCTGCCCGGCTATTCCATACGGGTGCTTTATGCGGTGTGAGCACCTTTGATGTACAACCGGGCAGGGGGTTTTTCCATGTGCTGCGCAGGGGTGAAATGGTGGTCACCCATCGCAAAGGCGCACGGGTGTTGCGGCGCGTTGCTGCGAAAGAGCCGACGCTCTTTTTTTACCCCCAGCCTTTGGCCCACCAGTTCCACAATGCGCCCGTGGATGGCTCGGACTTCACCTGCGCTTCGGTCTACTTTGAGGGCGGTGCCAGCCATCCGTTGGTTCGGGCTTTGCCACCGCTGATTGTGTTGCCGTTGGCCAGCGTGCCGAGTCTTTCTGCAGCGTTGGACCTGCTGTTCCATGAGGCGGATCAAATGCGTTGTGGCCACAGACTGATGGTGGATCGCTTGTTCGAAGTGGTGTTGCTTCAGCTTCTGCGCTGGCTGCTGGATCATGGTGATGAGGGGGGTGTTTCGATCGGTCTGGTGTCCGGCCTGGCAGACCCTCAACTGGCCCGTGCGCTGACTGCGATGCATGAGCGCCCGCAGCGGTCTTGGTCGGTGGAAACGCTGGCAGACCAGGCCGTGATGTCGCGCAGCGCGTTTGCGAATCGTTTCAAAAGGATCGTGGGCATTGCCCCGGCAGATTATTTGACCGATTGGCGCATGACGCTGGCCAAAAAGCAGTTGCACCAGGGGTGCGCGGTGAAATTGATCGCACAAGAGCTGGGTTACGCCAATGCGTCAGCCTTGTCCCGTGTTTTTGCACAGCGCACGGGGATGTCTCCCAAGCAGTGGTTGGCGCATCACCAGGCAAATTGGCAACCGTCGGCCGTCCATGAAACGGGTGTTTACTGAACCGACGCCCGCCGTGCCAAGTCAAGAAAGGCATGCAAGTAGTCGATGCCAACATCCGCTGTTGCCGCCGACCGAAAACTGAGCCACTTATAGAGGTTGTGCCGATTCAAAACTGAGCCAGGTGTTTTACTAGCTCTGCCTGATTTTTAGGCAGGAGCAAAAAAGGTGATCACCATGGAAATGTTAGGCAAGATAAGGCGCATGCATGTGCGCGACAAGATGTCGATACGGGCCATAGCGAAGCGCACGGGGTTGTCGCGCAACACGCTACAAAAATGGCTGCAGACCCCAGAGGAAGTCAAAGCACCCAAGTACGTGCGGGCCAAGGGTTTTGGCAAATTGAATGCCTTTACTGCGGAACTCGAGCTTGCCCTCAAAGCCGATGCCAGTCGGCACAAACAAGACCGGCGCAGCGCACGGGCGCTGCTTCTCCAAATTGGGGTCAGCGGCTACGTTGGCAGCTATAGCCGAGTGACGGACTTCATCCGTGCCTGGCGCGCCAGCACGGGCAAAAGCGTCAAAGCATTTGTGCCCTTAAAGTTTGACTTGGGCGAAGCCTTCCAGTTTGACTGGAGCGAAGAAGGCATGGTGATTGGTGGCATCTATCACCGAATGCAGGTCTCCCACATGAAGCTGTGCGCCAGCCGGGCCTTCTGGCTGGTAGCCTACCCCAGCCAAGGGCATGAGATGCTGTTTGATGCTCATACGCGCTCCTTCGCGGCCTTGGGTGGGGTGGCGCGCCGGGGCATCTACGACAACATGAAGACGGCCGTGGACAAAGTCAAAAAAGGCAAGGGCCGGACCGTCAACGCCCGCTTTGCCGTCATGTGCGCGCACTACCTGTTTGACGCTGACTTCTGCAACGTCGCCAGCGGCTGGGAGAAGGGCGTGGTGGAGAAGAATGTGCAGGACAGTCGCAGGCGTATCTGGATCGACGCACAGACTCGCAAATGGAGCAGCTTTGAGGAACTCAACGCCTGGCTGAGTGAGCGTTGCCGGGCCTTGTGGAGCGAAATCCGTCACCCAGAATATCAGCAATTCAGCGTAGCGGAAATGCTGGAACAGGAGCGTGCCGAGTTGATGCCCATGCCCACCGAATTTGATGGCTATGTCGAGCGTTCAGCCAAGGTATCAAGCACCTGCCTGGTGGCTGTGGCACGCAACCGCTATTCGGTGCCGTGTGAACTGGCAGGCAAGCAGGTCTCCACCCGGCTGTACCCCAACCGGGTGGAAATCGCCAGCGACGAGGCTGTCGTGGCTAGCCACGCACGCGTGGCCGACCGCGGAAACATCTGCTACGACTGGCAGCACTACATTGCACTGGTACAGCGCAAGCCCGGTGCCCTGCGCAACGGTGCCCCCTTTGCCGACATGCCAGCGCCGTTACTGCGCTTGCGCCAAGGGCTGATGCGCCATGATGGCGGCGACAAAACCATGGCGCAGGTGCTCAATTGCGTATCCATCCATGGCCTGGAGTCGGTGCTGGTGGCCGTGGAGTTGGTGATCGAATCGGGCGCGCTAAGCACCGAGCATGTGCTCAATGTATTGGCCCGACTCAATGCGCCGCCAACGCCTGAGACGGTGGAGAGCCGCTTGCATTTGAAAGAGGCTCCAGTGGCCAATACAGGCCGCTATGACAGCCTGCGTGGCGTGCAGGGTGCCGACACCATGGTGGAGGTGGATCATGCAGCGTGACATCACCACGGAGCTCAAGGAGCTGCGCCTGCACGGCATGGTGCAGGCCTGGGAGGAGCTGACTACCCACGAGGGCAAAAGGAACGATGTAGGCATCCAGACATCGCGATGGTTGATCGAGCATTTGCTGCAAGCCGAACACGCACAACGTGCCTTTGCTTCGGTACGTCACCAAATGAAAGCGGCCAAATTCCCATTGCACCGGGACCTGGCGGGCTTTGATTTTGAGGGCACCAAAGTGGACAAGAAGTTGGTTAGTCAATTGAGCACATTGGACTTCACGGACACCGCGCAAAACGCAGTGTTCATTGGTGGACCGGGTACGGGAAAGACGCATCTGGCCACGGCCATTGGAGTCGCCGGCATTACCGCCAAAGGCAAACGAGTGCGGTTCTATTCCACGGTCGATTTGGTCAATGAGTTGGAGAAGGAAAAGCGCGAAGGCAAGCCTGGGCGCATCGCTGTGGCGCTGATGCGCATGGACTTGGTCATCCTGGACGAGCTGGGCTACTTGCCATTCAGCCAGAGCGGTGGCGCCTTGCTGTTTCATCTGCTGTCAAAACTGTACGAGCACACCAGTGTGGTGATCACCACCAACCTGAACTTCTCGGAGTGGTCGAGCGTATTTGGGGATGCCAAGATGACTACGGCACTACTGGATCGGCTAACCCATCACTGCCACATCGTAGAGACGGGCAACGAGTCTTATCGATTCAGGCACAGCACCATGGCGGCCAAGACGCGCATCAAGGCACGAGAGAGTGAGCGCAAGGGTGGCAAAGCGGTGCCAGATGCACCAGAGGATGACGAGCCGTTTTAAGGGCGCCAAAGCAGGGGAAATCCGCTACGGGCTACGCCCTTCGCTCCTTTCCCCTGTTAGTAATCAAAAACAAGGAGACAAAGCAAAAATCAGCTATTGAGTACACTTATCCACAGTTGCTGATTCAAGAATTGGCAACCTGCCCTGGCTCATTATTGGATCGGCAGGGTGGCTCAATATTCAATCGGCGCCGACAATCCGCCTCCCGCGCGCCTAAAAAACATCCGGGGCAGGGCTGCCACGCCTCTGCCATAGATGTCCAGTCGGTCCATGGGCACGGGGAACAAGATCAACACCTCGCCCGCCAGTGTTCTGGAATGCAGAAATGCAGAATATCTGGAAGCTGTGCTCCGTATGGGGAGAGATTTAAATGCGAATGCTCTGGATATAGAAACTGTGGCCTACAAAATTGATAGCAAATTATTGTTCCGGCGTTTCCAGTATTGCCAGCGCTTTTTCCGCAAACTCAATCCACATCGTCTCCTGCATGATGCCTGCGCTGAGCACCAGGTGCTGCAGCTGCGCCTTGCGCGACGCACTGCCGTTGGCAAAGTCGCGTGCCTCAATCTCGCGGTACAGCGCCAGTTTCTGCTGGTGCAGCGCCAGGCGGCGTTGGATGTCGTCGCCCAGCACCGTGGGGCCGACCACGGATTCGGCACGCATGCGCACCATCAGCTCGTCGCGCAGCGGCTTGGGGTCTTGCGACTCGGCCACCCAGCGCCTGAGCTCGTCGCGCCCGGCAGGCAGCACGCGGTACACCTTCTTGCGACCCCGGCCGCTTTCCGGCGGCAGGGCTTCCAGCCAGCCGGCTTCTTCCAACCGGCCCAGCTCGCGGTAAATCTGCTGGTGCGTGGCGTGCCAGAAGTAACCAATAGAGCGGTCAAAGCGGCCCGCCAGATCGGAGCCAGAGCTGGGTTGCTCGACCAAGGCGGTAAGTAGGGCGTGGGGCAGGGACATGGGTAGAACGGTTCGGCGGAAACCCTATTTTATGCAACCAGTTGCATAGTTAGTAGGTTTCTGCGTAAAATTGTGCAACCAGTTGCATAAAGGGCCTTTTGATGACCGCTTACCCCAACATGTTGAAGCCGCTTGATCTGGGCTTCACTACCCTCAAAAACCGCGTCCTGATGGGCTCCATGCACGTGGGGTTAGAAGAAGTGCCCAACGGTTTTGCCCGCATGGCGGCCTTTTACGCAGAGCGGGCCCGGGGTGATGTGGGCCTGATCGTGACAGGCGGCATTGCGCCCAACGAGCGCGGCCGACCCATGAAGGGTGGCGCCATGCTGACCACGGAGGCAGAGGCCGAACACCACCGCGTGGTGACCGATGCGGTCCACAAAGAAGGCGGCAAGATCGCGATGCAGATCCTGCACTTTGGCCGTTACTCGTACCAGAAGGACTTGGTGGCGCCCAGTGCGCTGCAGGCGCCCATCAACCCGTACACACCACACGGCCTGCGCACGGACGAGGTGGAGCAGACCATTGAGGATTTCGTGCGCTGCGCCGCGCTGGCCCAACACGCTGGATATGACGGCGTGGAGATCATGGGCTCCGAGGGTTACTTGATCAACGAATTCATCGCCGCCCGCACCAACCACCGTGATGACGATTGGGGCGGCAGTTACGCCAACCGCATGCGCTTTCCGGTCGAGATCGTGCGCCGGGTGCGGGCGCGCGTCGGGGCCAACTTCATCATCATCTACAGACTGTCGATGCTGGACTTGGTGGAGGGCGGCTCCACGCTGGACGAGGTGATCCAGTTGGCGAAAGCGATTGAAGCGGCCGGCGCCACCATCCTCAACACCGGCATTGGCTGGCACGAGGCGCGTATCCCCACCATCGCCACCAAGGTGCCGCGCGCCGCTTTTGCCTGGGTCACGCAGCGGCTCAAGGGCCAGGTTGGCATTCCGCTGGTGGCCACAAACCGCATCAACACGCCCGAAGTGGCCGATCAACTGCTGGCCGATGGTTTTTGCGACATGGTGTCCATGGCCCGCCCGTTCTTGGCCGACCCCGACTTTGTACGCAAGGCTGCACAGGGCCGTGCCGACGAGATCAACACCTGCATAGGCTGCAACCAGGCCTGCCTGGACCACACCTTTGGCGGGAAGATCACGTCTTGCCTGGTCAACCCGCGCGCATGCCACGAGACCGAGCTGGTGATTGCGCCCGCGGCCCAAACCAAGCGCATTGCGGTCGTGGGCGCTGGCCCCGCGGGATTGAGCTTTGCCGTGACCGCCGCCGAGCGTGGTCACAGCGTGGAGCTGTTTGACTCTGCAACCGAGATTGGCGGTCAGTTCAATATTGCCAAAAAAGTGCCGGGCAAGGAAGAGTTTTACGAGACGCTGCGCTACTTTGACCGCCAGCTGGCGCTGCGTGGCGTCAAGGTGTCGCTGAACACCCGCGCCACGGCTGATGCCTTGAAGGCCGGCGGCTTTGACGAAGTGGTTCTGGCCACCGGCGTGACGCCGCGCACGCCCGATATCGAAGGCGTCGACCACCCCAAGGTCATGGGCTACCTGGATGTGTTGCGCGACGGCAAGGCCGTGGGCCAGTCGGTAGCCGTCATCGGCGCGGGTGGCATTGGTTTTGACGTGTCCGAATACCTGACGCACTCCGGCACCAGCCCCAGCGTGGACGCACCCAAGTTTTATGCCGAGTGGGGCATCGATACCGCTTACGCCAAAGCTGGTGGCATCAAGGCAGCCCATGCGGAAGCCTCACCGCGCCAAGTGCACCTGCTGCAGCGCAAGGAGAGCAAGGTCGGCGACCAGTTGGGCAAGACCACCGGCTGGATACACCGCACCTCGCTCAAGGCCAAGCGCGTGGGCATGACGCCCGGTGTGCAATACCAAAAAATAGACGACGCCGGGCTGCACATTCGTGTCGGTGACCAAGAGCAGGTGCTTGCCGTCGACAACATCATTCTGTGCGCCGGCCAGGAGCCGCAGCGGGAGCTGTATGCCGCGTTACAGGCTGCGGGTTGCTCCGTGCATCTGATTGGTGGCGCCGATGTGGCCGCCGAGCTGGACGCCAAGCGCGCCATCAACCAGGGCACACGCCTGGCTGCCACGATTTGATTTTTCTCAGTTCACAACACAACCGGAGCAATCCATGCACCCAGCACCCAGCCAATTGAAACCCGCCGTCGCCGCATCCCTCGCCAAATGGCATGCCATGGTGGCCAGCGGTAACCTGCAAGACCTGCCCAGCATCGTGCACCCCGACGCGGTGTTCCGCTCACCGATGGCCATCCACCCCTACCAGCCTGCCGCGGCGCTGATCCTGGCTTTGAACACGGTGCTCAAGGTGTTTGAAGACTTCACCTACCACCGCCAACTGGCATCGGACGATGGCCTGAACGCGGTGCTGGAATTCAGCGCCCGTGTCGGCGACAAACAACTCAAGGGCATAGACTTGGTCCGCTTTGATGACGAAGGGAAGATCGTCGAATTCGAAGTGATGGTGCGCCCCCTTAGCGGACTGCAGGCGCTGGGCGCCGAAATGGGTGCGCGGCTGGCGGAGAAGATGCCGGCCTTCAAGGTCAAGGGTTGACAGATCAGGACGGGACTGTTGTGTCCGTGGCATACGCCTCAAAGTGTTCGACGAGCAATGGTCGGCTGAAGTAAAAGCCCTGGTAGGCGTGACAGCCGGCATTCGCCAAAAAATCGCGCTGTTCACTTGTTTCCACACCCTCGGCAATCACGTCCAGACCCAGGCTTTTTGCCAGCGCTACTACGGTCCCCGCAATCGCCGCATCGTTGGGGTCCGTCAATATGTCGCGGACAAAGGACTGGTCTATTTTCAACTGGTCTAGCGGCAAGCGTTTCAGATAAGACAGTGAGGAATAACCGGTACCGAAATCGTCCAGGGAAAATCCCACACCATGCGCTTTGAGCGTGGTCATCTTGTCAATGACTTCTTGCACACTGTCGGCCAGCAGGCTTTCGGTCAACTCCAGCTTCAGGCGCGCAGGATTGGCCCCCGTATGCCTTAGCACCGCCAGAACCTCATCCACAAATCTGGGCTCTCGAAACTGCAGCACGCTGACATTCACCGCTAGTGTCAAATGGCTCAGCGCACGGTGTGAAGCCCAGGCGGTGAGCTGCTCGCAGGCGCGGGCAAGCACCCATTGGCCCAACGGAAAAATCAGGCCACAGTCTTCCGCAAGCGGAATAAACTGCGCAGGCGGCACGAGGCCCCGCTCCGGGTGCATCCAGCGCACCAGGGCCTCGGCCCCCGTCACGCGACCGCCGTCCAGCACCTGGGGCTGGAAGTGAAGAACGAATTGGTTCTCCTGGATGGCTTGGCGCAGCTCCACTTCCAGTTGCGCACGCTGCATGACGACGACTTGCATGTGCGGGTCAAAGAAGCGCAGCGCGTTGCGGCCGGTGTCCTTGGCTTTGTACATGGCCAGATCGGCCTGCTTCAACAAATCATCGATGGATGTCTCCAGACCCAGAAACAAGGTAGCACCCATACTGGCCGTGCTGCGGTGGTCCAGATCGCCCAGCCGGTACTTCTGGTTCAGCGCCGCCAGAACCTTGGTGCCGACCGTCTCGGTCTGGCCAGCGGCATCCTCCAGTGAGTCGCTCAGGTTGGCCAGCACTATGACGAACTCATCGCCACCCAGCCGTGCCACGGTATCGCCCTGGCGCACGCAGTCAACCAGCCGCTGCGAGACCTGTTGCAGCAGCAGATCGCCCTTGTCGTGGCCGAAGGTGTCGTTCAGGGTTTTGAACTGGTCCAGGTCAATGAACAACACTGCACCAAAAGTGCTGTTGCGGTTGCCAATCGTCATGGCCTGCTTCAAACGGTCCAGCAGCAGGGTGCGGTTGGGTAGATGGGTCAGGGTATCGAAGAAGGCCAACTCTTCAATCTTCTCCAAGGCCTGCTTTCGGTCGGTGATGTCGTGGATGATGGAGAACAGCATGGGGCGGCCATTGCGGCTGATGGGCGTGGAGTGCACCTCCACATCGCGCATGCTGCCGTCGGCCAGCCGGTGCTGGAACAGGAAGTAGCTGCGATCCGAACGCCAGGCTCGTTGCCGCTCTTCGGCAATCAGCTCTGGGGCCAGCGTGTTGATGTTGCTGATCAACATGCCCGTTAGGTCTGCGTTCGAATAGCGATAAAAGGCCGCTGCCGCTATGTTGGCGGAGACGATTTCCCCGGATTCGGGGTCGATGAGCAGCATCACGGATGAATTTTTTTCAAAGAAAGTGCGGAAGTGCTCCTCACTTTGCCGCAGTTCAGCGGTCATGTGGTCCGCCAGGCGAATCGCACGTGTGCGCCCGGTGGTCAGCAGCCACGCCAACACCGCCAGCAGGACGCTCAAGCCTATGCCTGCGCCAGCAATCAATGGCGATGCGCTACGCCCAAAGCGGGCCTCAAAGGCGGGCAATGCCGTCATGGACAGTGTCCAGGTGTGGCCGCCTGCGACGACGTATTCATTCGCAGTCAGAGCGCCGGCACGATCGGAGTGTTGGGCCTTGTCGCTGCGGTAGAGCAGCGCGGCCTCGGATGTCTCCACGCCGTCAAACAGCGCGAACCAGAGTCCGGGAAGCTGTTCACCGTAGAGGCTGGCAACCAGTTGCTCCATGTGAAAAGACGCATACACCCAACCGATCAGGTTGGCGCGGCGCTGGACGACACTGTCGTGCGCTTGTCCGCGCGCATAGACGGGCAGGTACAGGGTCAACTCGGGCGGTGTCTTGGCGTCGGCATCAGCCTTTGGCTGGACCTTGCCAGAAACAGCGACCATGCCCGAATCGCGCGCCAGTTCCATTGCTGCGCGCCGCGGGGTGTCTGACCAGGTATCAAAGCCGGGCTCCGCACGGGTCTGGCTACCGTACGACTCGCGCATCGTCACTGGCGCATAAACATCCCGCTCCCCGCTCGGGGAAATTTCATAACGGGGCCAGCCGTTCCGGCGCATGGCGGCAATATGCGTATTCTTGCTTTGCGCGGGTACGTGTTCCACAAAACCAATGACCTGAATCCCTGGAAAACTGGCACCTGCTGGCAGCAGCTCAACATAATCATGCAGGCGCGTGCGATCCGGTGCGGCAGTGGAAAACAGAGCCTGCACGCCGCGCAACATTTGCTCATAACTGGCAACACGTTGCTCGAGACGGTTAACCGTCTCACGCAGTGCGAAATCGAACTGGGAATGCAGTTCTTTGCTGTTCGCCTGGCGCTCATGGTCGAACACCAGCCATGTTGTGCTGAGCGCAACGCCCAGCGTCAGCAGGGGAACCAGTAGCCAGCGCGCACTGTTCACCATGCTGATCAAAAATTGACCAGCTTGGCGGCGAGGTCTGATTTGAAATACTTTTCGAAAATCCGCCCCACGGTGCCGTCGGCCCGCATGGCGTTGACAAGAGCCCGCCACTTTTCCTGCTCGGCCTGCGGTATGGCTTTGTTTGACATGATGAGTCCGTGCGGCACTGCCGGGTCATTGAACTCGATGATGTTGGAGACTTCGCGGATGGCCCGCTCGTCCAGCGCCGGGTAGTCGAAGGGCTCAATGATCATGCCCTGGATGCGGTTGAGCATCAGCGTCTGGTACAGGGGGTCCAGCCCGCCGGCCTGGCTCACCCGGTCGGCAAGCTGCAGCGTATCCACCAGACGGTTGGCACTTTCACTGTAACGAAAGCCCCGAATGACACCCATTTTGAGGGCGGCATTGCGCTCAAAATCGCCCAGACTGGTAACGCCGGAATCCTTGCGTACCAAGAGGTAATACCGGTTGCTGAAATACCAGGCGAAGCCTGCAAACCGCTCGCGCTGCGCATTGCTGATGCCCGAGGTGCTGAAGTCCAGTGCGCCGGACTCGATGAGTTGCCAAATACGGGCCCGGGGCAGGAAGCTGACCGTCACTTTGCATCCGCTTCGGCGGATCAGCTCATCCGCGAAGTCCTTGTCAATGCCCGCGTCCGAGTTTGCGGAATATAAGAGTCCATGGTCGTGCAAGGCCAAAGTGAAAGGCCGCATGCACTCGGGTCCGGCGGCGACCGCAGGGCCAGCACCCAAGGTCATAAGTGCGAGCAGGAAGCCTATACAAAACAAGCGTTGTGAATTCATCATTAGCGTGTGCGTGACCACAAACAATACGGTACGCACACTATATGCCTGTATGTCCACCTGTGGGGGACGTGTGGCTCCATTGGCGCTATAGTGCCACCAAGCGGCGTGCGCCGTATGCCCAGGAGGTAACGCACCATGGCCATCCAACACGCCGTATCCGGTGAACCCGTCATTGTTCTGCCGCCCGCCAATGCGCCGGGCGAGCGACAAACCGTCGCACTGTTCAAAACCAACGAGCTGGAAGTGATGCGTGTCGTGCTGCCTGCCGGCAAATCCATGCCCGCGCACAAGGTGGCCGGAGACATCACCGTGCAGTGCCTGGAAGGCAGCATCGCCTTTGTCGGCGAGGGGGGCTCCAGCCAAGTCCTGGAGGCAGGTGAGTTGTTGTACTTGGATGGCGGTGTGGTGCACAGCCTCACCGGCATCAAAGACGCGTGTGTGCTGGTGCACATCGTGCTGCGCAAATAAACGCCCGGGCGTCTATGCGATCACAGTGGATCAGAGAAGCGGTGTGCACGGTGTCGTTGGCTGTCGCCTGCTGTGCGTCTTATGCGCTTCTTATGCGCTTCTTATGCGCAAAGCGCTGAAAAAACTGGCACTGGCCGGCCCGTTGGATGGCGTGGATGGTTGGCGTAGTCTGTTTGTCATTGCGGTGGAAGACATTGAAGAAGCCAAGGCGCCGGTGGCTGTCGATCCGGTCATCATCAAAGGTGAAATGGTCGCCGAGTTTCACAAGTACTACGGCTCGGCGGCAATGATGGTGGTCAATGAAGTCCACAAAAAGTTAACCAAGAAAAGCTTTTAACCGGTGAAGCTGTATTGCGCCGGCCGTTTGGCTTCCAGTTGCGTTGCACTCACTGAGGCTTCGCGCAGCGCTCCGGAAACTTCTTCAAAAATTCACACTGTTTTTTACGCATGAATTGGGTGATGGCCTGCATGCGGGGTGATGCGTCAGTCATACCGAAGTCGGCTCGTGTGCAGTAGACCGTGTTGCTGGGGCAAACACCTGGGTCCAGGTTGCTGCCGGGTGTGGCTTCAGCTTGCACCATTGACGTTTGCACTGGCACCGTGCGGTCGCCCTTGATGACCTTGACCGCAGTGTCGCCCTTGTCGCACTGGGTCGCATCAGCATACTTGGTTCCGTCGGGCTTGGTGCAGTTCCAAAAATAATCGGCTGCCGCGAGGGTAGGGCATGCGGTGGCTGTGAGGACCAGGGCGAAAGCGATGCGGTGACCAAGCTTCATTTTGTTCTTCCAATACAGTAACAGGCACAGCAAACTATACGGCACGCGGCGCTACTGCACTGTCCGTGCGGGCGGCCTGCCTGCCGGCGTAGCAGTTGCTCAAAATACTCCATTTATACCCAAAATGGGTTTTTAACGCATTTATTGGTTCCCATCGGAGTCGTATGTTCCGCTAGCCCTCGTGGAATATTCACGGTTAGCTATCAATTGCGTAGCATTTTGCGTCGCACCGACTAACACCGAAGGTGCTGCCAATGGCTTTAGGATGTCGGTTGGCACAAGCATTGCTTGCCGTATGGAGGAGACCGTGCCAAGCCACTGGCCTTTATTTCCTTCAACCCAAAACCCAAAACCCATATCCCAGGAGTCCGCAGCATGAACCGCATGGAAGTTACCGAAAAGATCATCAGCACCAAAGTGGCCAAGAGCATCAAATGGGAGGACGTGGCCAAGAAGGTCGGCCTGTCCAAGGAATGGGTCACCGCCGCCTGCCTGGGCCAGATGACGCTGGACGAAAAACAGGCCAAAGTCGTCGGCAAGATCTTTGGCCTGACGGCCGAGGAGCAGAAGTGGCTGCAAGTGGTGCCCTACAAAGGCTCGCTGCCCACGCCCGTGCCCACTGATCCGCTGATCTACCGCTGGTACGAGATCGTCAGTGTCTACGGCACCACCATCAAGGAGCTGATCCACGAAGAGTTTGGCGACGGCATCATGAGCGCCATCGATTTCTCCATGGACATCGTACGCCAGCCGGACCCCAAGGGCGACCGCGTGAATGTGGTGCTGTCGGGCAAGTTTTTGCCTTACAAACAGTACTGAGCTTTGTGGGGAGGCCGGGTGCTGAAGTGGTCTGTGTTGTCTTGCCTTTGACCGCGCGAGCGCATGACACTGCCAATCCGAACCTTGTCTACAGCGAGGTAGTAACCGGTATGCCCCGCGGGGCGATCCAGAGCCGTCCACCCGTTGTTGTGAAGGCAGGGCAGGCGTTCGTAGAGCCGCCGAACGTCAACATGACAGGTTACAACCGCAGCACGACCGACCCGTTGCGCCTGGTTATTTTCTATGTCAGTGAACCCGATACCCCGTTCCTGGACCCGCTGAACTAAGCGCGCGCCTGCATCAGCAGTGCGTCAATCTGCGCATCCTTCTCCCGCCACAGCTGCTGCACCCACTGCGAAAACGCTTCGCGGAAAGCCGGGTCTTGCGCATAGTCGCCAGCCATCAGATGTGGCGGTATGGGCAGGCTGCGCACCCGCACAATGACGCGGCGCAGCTTGCCGCGTAAGAAGTCGGTGAAGCTGATGGGGCCGTCGGGGTAGACGATAGTCACGTCCAGGATCGCCTGGAACTTGTCGCCCATCGCGTTCAACGCCATGGCCATGCCACCGGCCTTGGGTTTGAGCAAATGGCGGTAGGGCGATTGCTGCTTGGCGTGTTTGGTCGGTGTGAAGCGTGTGCCTTCCAGGAAGTTCATGACGCTGGTTGGGATCAGCGCATATTTCTCGCAGGCCTTGCGTGTGGTTTCCTGGTCCTTGCCGCGCATCTCTGGGTGCTTCTTCAGGTAATCCTCAGTGTGGCGGCGCATGAAGGGGAATTCGAGTGCCCACCAGGCCAGGCCCATCACCGGAACCCAGATCAGCTGTTGCTTCAGAAAAAATTTCAGCAGTGGTATGCGGCGGTTCAACAAGTGCTGCAGCACCAGAATGTCGACCCACGACTGGTGGTTGCTGTTGACCATGTACCAGCTGTGCGGGTCCAGGCCGTCCAGGCCTTGCACGTCCCAGGTGGTGCGCTGGGTCAGCGCCATCCACGCGCTGTTGCCCCAGATCCAGTTTTCGGCAATGCCCAGCAGCATGGGGTCTATGCGCAGGCGCACGGCCTTGAACGGAAGCACCAATTTGAGCGAAGAAAAGATCAGCAGTATGGGCACCCAGAATAGCGCGTTGAGCACCATCAGCAGGGTCGCAATGGTGAACCTCAAGGGTGACGGCAAAAAGGAGAGCATGGTGCGCGGGTATGGGTTGTTAAGGGCTAGCGCGAGAACTGCTATCAATGTAATAGCTGCTTACGCAACTTGGGCGAGGGCTAGAGGCCTCTTTCTTGAAAGAAGCACAGCGTGTTGCGGCCTTGGGCCTTGGCCTCGTACATGGCCATGTCGGCTTGCTTTAGCAGTTCGGCCGCAACCATGGCGCGGCCCAGGAACAGTGTGGCGCCAATGCTGGGGGTGATGTTGTGCTCCACACCCTTAAGTTGGTAGAGCCCGTTCAGGCTGGCCAGGATTTTCTGGCCCACGGTGGCTGCGTGCAATTTGGCGTCGCCATGGTCGACGGTCAGGTTCTGGATCAGTACGACGAACTCGTCTCCACCTAGGCGTGCCACGGTGTCTACGGCGCGTATGCATTGCAGCAGGCGCTGCGCCACCTCTTGCAGCATCAGGTCGCCGACATCGTGGCCATAGGTGTCGTTCAGATCCTTGAACTTGTCTAGGTCGAGAAACAGCAGGGCACCGTAGGTGCTGTTGCGGTGGCTGGCGGCAAGCGCAGTCTCCAGCCGGTCGCTCAGCATGCGCCGGTTCGGCAGGCCAGTCAGGGTATCGTGGAAGGCCAGGTGTTCAATCGCCCTGAGCGTGGATTGCAGTTCGGACTGCGTGGCCAGCAGTTCGCCTTCCACCTGTTTGCGCTTGGAGATGTCCATCAGCGTGCCAACCATACGCAGCGGCTGGCCGTTCTGGTTGAACTGTACGACCTTGCCACGGTTGCCCATCCACACCCAATGGCCGCTGGTATGGCGGGCACGGTATTCGGCTTCGTAGGCGGGCACGGCGCCGCTCAGGTGGGCGCGCATGGCCTCCAGCGTGCCGGGCAGGTCGTCGGGGTGGATCAAGTGGCCCCACGCCCGGCCGTGTGTGCTCTCAAGCGCATCACGGCCCAGCATGGCGCATGAGCGCTCGTCCAGGTAGTAGCCTTTCTCGATGCTGAGGTCGTGGTCCCATCGGCCCAGGTCAGCACCCAGCAGCGCCAGTTCCAGTTGTTCAGTGGCATCGCGCAGCCGCGCTTCGGTGTCCTTGCGCGCCTGGATGTTGCGCCCCATGCTCAGCACGCCCGTGATGTGTCCGTCTGCGCCGCGCATGGGGGTTTTGATGACCTCAAAGATGGCTGCGTCCTGGTGGGCGGGTGAAGGCATGGGCCCTTCGATGATGAGCGCTTGCCCAGTCGCGATGACGGTGCGGTCCGCCTTCAAGAACTCTTGTGCTAGGGCAGCACCCACCCATTGCGCATCGGCCGTGCCCATGATTTGCGCGGGGGTGGCGCCCAAGTGTTCTGCAAAGGCGGTGTTGCAGGTCAGGTAGATGCCGTTGGTGTCCTTAAGCCAGACACGGTCGGCTATGGTCTCCAGCAGGTTAGATACATCGCGAGTGACCATACTTAAAACCCCGCAAACCTTCTCTACTTGAGGCTGCCTGACAGGAACTGCTGCAGCCGCTCGCTCTTGGGCGCCGCCAGCACCGTGGCCGGGTGGCCCTGCTCCTCAATCAGGCCCTTGTGCAAGAAGATCAGGTGTTTGGATACCTCGCGCGCAAAGCCCATTTCGTGCGTCACCACCACCATGGTGCGGCCTTCTTGCGCCAGGGTCTTCATGACCTTCAGCACCTCGGACACCAGTTCAGGGTCCAGTGCACTGGTGGGCTCGTCGAACAGCATGACCTCGGGCTCCATGGCCAGCGCGCGCGCTATGGCCACGCGCTGCTGCTGGCCGCCACTGAGGTGCGCGGGGTAGCTGTCTTCCTTGCCCTCCAGGCCGACCTTGGCCAGGTATTTGCGGGCGGTCGCAATGGCCTGGTCTTTGGGCACGCCCAGCACGTGGACGGGTGCCTCAATGATGTTCTGCAGCACCGTCATGTGCGCCCACAGGTTGAAGTGCTGGAACACCATTGCCAGCTTGGTGCGCAGGCGGGCCAACTGCTTGGGGTCTGCGGCACCCAGTTCGCCGTTGGCTTGCTTGACCAGATTCAGCGCCTCACCGGCTACCGCGATGCTGCCTTCGTGCGGCTTCTCCAAAAGGTTGATGCAGCGCAGAAAAGTGCTCTTGCCCGAGCCCGAGCTGCCAATGATGCTGATGACATCGCCCGCATGGGCCGACAGGGACACTCCTTTGAGCACCTCGTTGGCGCCAAAGCGTTTGTGGATATTGTCGACCTGGAGTTTGAGCGGCTGTGGCGTCATAGAAGGGAGAAGTAGGATATTGGTCCAAAACGGTGCTGG
>NZ_JANXUQ010000239.1 GCF_025356155.1 Rhodoferax sp.
GCGCCCAACGGTCGCAGCGATGCGTGCAATGCTGATGCCGTTGAGTTTGAGGGCGTAAATTTGGTATCGTTCTGCTTGGGTCAAGTGTGTGTAGGTCATGGTGCATCGTTGAGACTGGCTGGTCGCAAAGAGCGCATCCTATTCACTCTTGGCCCAACCCGTTTAGGAACGTTGCACTTCGTACTTGAATCCGCGGCTCTCTACGCATGTTAATTAAACCCCATTTTGGGGTTTAATTTCTTCTATCTTTCTTCCCTATCTCCCTTCATCTGCTGGCAACGATTGCCTAACCGTGCGTTGAATCCACTCAGGGCCTTCGCAGCTCGCCCGGCCGCGTGAATGTTTGCTCACGCCCCGGGAATACTCGTACCGCGGCGTTACGCTATTTGCCACATGTGCACCTGGATTGCTCACGCACGCTTCGCTAGCATGGGCCTATGTCAACGCGGGTTTGTCGGGTAGCCCACCCGCTGCGGACCACGCTACGATAGCCCGCTCGGCGCAGGGCAATGTTTGTGCGCCCCACCACTACAGCAACTCAGGGAGATGGTTTGATGCAAAGCCTGCACGAGAAGGTTCGGTTCGCGGCCGCATGGGTCTGGCGCGCTTTTTTGTTGGCGTTGTCGCCGCTAGCCTGGTTGCTGCGGCAATTGTTAGGCAAGCTGAACTGGCAGGCCCCCAGTTGGCTGCAGTGGACGGGCGGGCGGTTGGTGCCACTTGGGCGTAAAGCGAACGCGCATGCGGCCTGGGTGGCACTGGCGGCCGCGTTGGCACTGGGCGGTGCCTGGGGCGCCTTGCACGGTCCGCAGGGCGGCTGGAAGAACTGGTGGAGCTGGCAGACTTTTAATGGGGCGCAGGAGGATGTAGCCAAGATCAGCGCGACCGGCATTGACGTGTCAGGCCCCGAGCGCACGCCCTATGACGGCGACGCAAAACCGCGCCCTGTGGTGCTGAACTTTTCCGCATCGGCAGCACCTCTGTCCCGTATGGGAAAGGAGGCGGTGGACGTGACCCTGTCGCCCGCACTCGCGGGCAAGTGGACCTGGGCCACGGTCAACCGCCTGGAATTTTTGCCAGACCAGGACTGGCCGATTGGCGAGTCCTATACCGTGACCCTGGGCCCAAAGGCGCTGGCACCGCACGTGTCGGCGGACCGCACGTTGACCTTCCGCTCACCAGCCTTTGAAGTCGATTTCAAGAATGCCACCTTCTACCAAGACCCGGTCCAGGTGACGCTGCGCAAGGCCGTTTTCGATGTGGGTTTTTCGCACCCGGTCAACCCCGAGACGTTTGAGAAACGTCTGCGCCTGGAGACCGATGGCGCCGCGTCCGGCGTATTCTCCAAATCGGCCGACGCGCTTAAATTTACGGTGACCTATGACAAGACGCGGATGAACGCTTCGGTGCACTCGGAGCCACTGCCGATTCCACAGGTATCCGCCAGCATGGCCTTGCGCATCGCACCGGGTGTGGTGGCGCAGCGCGGCGGCAATGCGACGGCAAAAGAAACGGTCAAGGCGGTGGCGATCCCCGGCCTGTTCAGCCTGGATATTGCAGAACTCAAACAGATGATCGTCACGGCCGACACCGGCGAGCCAGAGAACGTGTTGCAGATAACCGCCGGCATGCCGGTGCACGAGAAGGAGATGGCGCGTGGTGTCAGCGCCTGGTTGTTGCCGCAGAAAAATGCAGCTAATGGCAACACGGACGAGGTCTACGCCTGGAGCGACCCCGAAGAAGTGACGGAGGCCGTGCTGAAGCAGGCCAAGAAAGTTGCGCTGAATGCCTCCCCGGTGGAGCGTGAAATCAACGAAACCCATGCCTTCAAATTTGCGACCGAACCTGGACGCTACCTGCTGGTGCGCATCCAGAAAGGGCTTAAGTCTGCGGGTGGTTACCAGCTAGGCGCCACACGCGACGAGATCATCCGTGTCAAACGCTCGGCGCCCGAACTGGCAATCATGAGCAAGGGCTCTTTGCTGGCTCTGTCGGGCGACAAAAAGCTGCCCATCATCGTGCGTGATCTGCCCGGCGTAAAGCTGGAAATCGGTCGGCTCTTGCCGCAGCAGTTGCAGCACCTGATTACACAGTCGCAGGGCGACATGACCAAGCCCGAGTTCTATGCCGGCATCACACCCGACAACTTGACCGAGCGTTTTGAGAAGAAGCTGACCTACAACCAGAAGCCCGGCAAGACCCACTACGAGACCATTGACTTCTCCGAGTACCTGAAGGCCGACGTCTCGGACCGCCGTGGCGTGTTTGTGGTGTCGGTGCAAGGCTTTGACCCTAAGGCGGGCGGAGCCCCAGAAGGAGAACAAGAGCCCGACCGCCAACGCAATGCGGACCAGGAAGGCTATGAGGGCGAAGGCGAGCAACTAGATCCGAGTGAGGCGGTCCCCCCATCACAAATGAAAGACCGCCGCCTGGTCATCGTTACCGACCTGGGCCTGGTCTCCAAACTTGCGGTAGACGGCACGCGCGATGTGTTCGTGCAGTCCATCGCCAATGGCCAGCCGGTGGTCGGTGCCGCGGTGGAAATCTGGGCGCGCAACGGCAGCGTGTTGTCGACCCAGGTGACCGATGCCACAGGGCGCGCGCGCCTGCCCAGCACGACTGGCCTGGTGCGTGAAAAGGCGCCAGTGGTGCTGGTGGTCAAGAAGGCCGGTGACCTGAGCTTCTTGCCGCTGAACCGCGCGGACCGCAACCTGGACCTGTCACGCTTCGATGTCGGCGGTGTGCGCTTCGCCGGTCTGCCGAACCAGATCCAGGCCTACCTGTTCTCGGACCGCGGCATCTACCGCCCCGGTGACACCATGAATATCGGCATCGTTGCCAAGTCCACCAACTGGGCGCAAAAGCTGGTCGATCTGCCGGTGGAGGTAGAGGTGATTGATGCGCGCGGCCTGACCGTGCGGCGTGACATGCTCAAGCTGGGTGGCAGCGGCATGGCGGAATTTTCTCACACCACGCAAGACGTCTCGCCTACTGGCAACTACACCATCAACCTGAACCTGGCGCGTGACTCCGGCTCGGCCAACCCCGGCGCGCCCGAATCACCCGCGCAGCGCCTAGGCAGCGTCAGCGTCAAGGTGCAAGAATTTATGCCCGACCGCATGAAGGTCTCCGCCAAGCTGTCGAGTGAAGTGGCCGAGGGCTGGATATCACCCAAGGACCTAAAGACGCTGGTCAACGTACAAAACCTGTTTGGTACACCCGCACCCAACCGCCGTGTGGACGCCGCGTTGACGCTGGCACCTGCCTTCCCGGCCTTCCGCAGCCACCCGGATTACAGCTTTTTTGACCCCAGCCGGGCCAAGGAAAGCTTCCGTGCTGATCTGGAAAAAGGAACAACCGACGACCAAGGCAGCACTGCGTTTGCGCTGGGCCTGCAGCGCTACGCCCAGGCCACCTACCAAGTGCATGTGCTGGTCAAAGCCTTCGAGCCCGAGGGCGGGCGCAGCGTGGCGGCCGAGGCCACGGCACTGGTGTCCGATCGTCCCTACCTGGTGGGCAGCAAGGCCGATGGTGACGTGGGTTACATCACCCGCAACGGTGTACGCAATGTCAGCTTTATTGCCATCGACCCCAATGCCAAGAAGAAGGCCGTGGGCGAGCTGCGCCTGGCGCGTATTGAGCGTAAAGTGGTCTCCGTGCTGGTCAAGCAACACAACGGCCTGTTCAAGTACGAGTCGCGCGCCAAGGAAAGCGTGCTGAAGGAAGAGCCCTTCACCATCGCCGCAAATGGCAGCAATGTGATGCTGGCCACGCAGACGCCGGGCAACTTTGCCTACGCCGTGCGCGATGCCAACGGGCTGGAGCTGTCGCGCGTGACCTACAGCGTGGCGGGCACCGGCAATGTGTCGCGCTCGCTGGACCGCAATGCCGAACTGCAGATGACGCTGAACAAAAAGGACTATGAACCCGGCGACGAAATTGAGATCAGCATCCGCGCGCCCTATGCCGGCGCCGGCCTGATCACCATTGAGCGCGACAAGGTGTTCACCCACAAGTGGTTCATGGCCAAGGACACGGCATCGGTGCAAAAAATCACGCTGCCCAAGGACTTTGAGGGCAATGGTTATGTGTCGGTGCAGTTTGCGCGCGACCTGGGCTCGAATGAAATCTACATGAGCCCCATGAGTTATGGCGTCGTGCCCTTTGCCACCAGCCTGGCCAAACGCACCAACCCGATGACGCTGCAAGTGCCCGAGCTGATCAAGCCGGGGCAGACCGCCAAGTTCAAGCTCGAATCCAAAGTGCCCAGCCGCGCCGTATTGTTTGCGGTGGACGAAGGCATCTTGCAGGTGGCGCGCTACCAGGCGCCCGATCCGCTGAAGTTTTTCTTCCAGAAGCGGGCGCTGGAGGTCAGCACCCAGCAGACGCTGGACCTGATACTGCCGGAATTCAAGAAGCTGATGCAGGCCGCACCCGGTGGCGATGGTGAAGGCCAGACCGGCAAGCACCTGAACCCCTTCAAGCGCCGCACGGACAAGCCGGTGGTGTTCTGGTCTGGTGTGGTGGACATCAATGGCAGCCGCGAGTTCAGCTACACCGTGCCCGAGAGTTTCAACGGCAGCCTGCGGGTGATGGCGGTCACCATCAACGACGACACTGTGTCGGCCGCCACCAAACAAACGGTGGTGCGCGGTGACATCGTGCTGCTGCCCAACGTGCCGGTGGCCATCACCCCCGGCGACGAAGTTGAAATCGGCGTCGGCGTGGCCAACAATACCAAGGGTTCGGGCAAGGACGCAGCGCTGTCCTTGGCCTTGACTGTGTCCCCCGGCCTGGAGGTGGTAGGCCCCGCCACGCAGCAGCTCAAGGTGAGCGAGCGCTCGGAGGTTGCCACCAAGTTCCGTGTACGCGCCAAGCCCGGTGCACAAGCAGTGCTGGGTTCGGCCAGTGTCATCTTCACCGCCCAGGTGGGGGAGGCCAAGGCTCGCTTGTCCACGGACGTGAGCGTGCGCCCGGCATCGGCCTTTGTCACGCTGGTGCAAACCGGGATGTTCCGTGGGGATGCGGAAATCAAGTCGCAGGCCGATATGTACCCCAACTTCAAACGCAGCGAAGCCGCGTTGTCGTCCTCTCCGTGGGCCTTCTCGACCGGGCTGATGCAGTACCTGGAGGTCTACCCCTATGGTTGCACCGAGCAGATCACCAGCCAGATTTTTCCGGCCGTGCTGCTGGCGGCACAACCTGGCGTGGCCGAGCAATTGCAAAAGATGAGCCAGCAGGGTGCCAAGGCGCCGGACCCCAAAAAATCGTTCGAACGCTACCTGGCCCAGGTGCGTGCGCGGCAAACGGCCGATGGCGGCTTTGCCATGTGGCCGGGCGGGCCGTCGGACCTGTTTGCCACCACCTATGTGGTGAACCTGTTGGTGGAGGCCAAGGACCGCAAGTTTGCCGTACCCAGCGACATGCTGCAGCGGGCCAATGTGAACTTGCAGACCCGCATTGCCGAGGTGACGAACCGCTACGACTACACCTGGCGCATCCAGGCCCAGGCCGCCTATCTGTTGACGCGCCAGGGCGTGGTGACGACGGCCGCATTGACCAACCTCAACGAGGGATTGCGGCAACTGACGGCCAGCGCCAGCAACGATAGACAGCGTGAAATACTGCGCCGCGATTTGGGCACCGTCTACCTGGCAGCCAGCTTCCAGATGCTGAAGCAGGAAAAAATCGCGCAAGAGTTGCTGCAACCGGCGCTCAAAGAACTGCTGGGCAATACCGACCCGTGGAAGGATTGGTACTGGCGCTACTACTACGACCCGCTGGTGCACCAGTCCACCACGGTGCAGTTGCTGGCCCAGCACTTCCCGGCGCAGATCAAGGCGCTGCCCATTGACTATTGGAGCCGCATGGCAACTGCCATCCGTGACAACTACTACCAGAGCCTCTCTGCGGCGCGCATGCTGATGGCTATCGATGCCTATGCCAACCTGGCGGCCCAGTCGGCTGCGGGCAAGGTCGGCATCAGCGCGGTGAATGCAGCCGGTGTGGCCAAGGCGCTGGAGCTGCCCCAGCAACTGGCGCTGGCCAAGCTGGCCGTGCCGCTGGACAGTGCCAAGCTGACCATGAACAACGGCGGTGAGTTGCCCTTGTTCTACGCCTGGGCCGAATCGGGTTTTGAGCGCACCGTGCCCAAGGAGGCCGTCAACAAGGGCCTGGAGATCATCCATGAATTTTTGGATGCCAAGGGCAATGTGGTGACCGAAGCCGCCGTGGGTGATGAGCTGACCGTGCGGGTGCGCGTGCGCTCCACCGAGCGCAACGAGGTGCCGCAAGTGGCGCTGGTAGACATACTGCCCGGCGGCCTTGAGCCGGTGTTGTCTGCACCGTCGGACGACGATGCGCCTGATATGCCTATATGGCGCCGTCGCCTGGGAGGCAAGAGCAGCTGGAACATCGAATACGCCGACATCCGCGAAGACCGTGTCGTGTTTTACGGTGGCGTGGAAAGCCGGCTGACCGAGGTGACCTACAAGGTGCGGGCTACCAATATTGGCGAGTTCATTGTGCCCGCCGCCTATGCCGAGGCGATGTACGAACGCCGCATCTTCGGCCGCTCGGCGGGTGGCAAATTCGTGGTCAAGTCGGCGGGCAAATGATGCATTGGTTGCGGCAAGCCATGGCCGCATTGCGCCTCCCCGTTCCGGCTGAGCCTGTCGAAGCCAGTGAGCCCTTCGACAGGCTCAGGGTGAACGGAAGGGGGTCTAGCGTGAATTGCGCAAAGTTTTATAGGGCAGGTGATGGGCTAGGGCGCCTGGGTCGGCGTGTAAAGACTGGCGTGTTGTGCGCGTTGGTGTTGCTGGTTCTGTTGGTGCTGCCCCGTTGGCTGCCCAAGCCGCCGCTGTCCAGCCTGGCCCCCTCGTCACGCAGCATCACGGCTGCGGGTGGCGAACTGCTGCGGCTGACGCTGGCCTCTGACGAGCAGTACCGCCTGTGGACGCCGCTGGACGACATTGCGCCGCCCATGCGCGAGGCGGTGTTGCTGTATGAAGACCGTTGGTTTTACTGGCACATCGGCGTCAACCCATGGGCCTTGGTGCGCGCCGCAGGGTCTACGGCGGTAGGGCAGCGCCGCATGGGCGGCTCCACCATCACCATGCAGCTGGCCCGGCGCGCCTACGGCATCGACAGCCGCGACTTCAACGGCAAGCTGCGCCAGGTGGCAGCGGCGCTATGGTTGGAGTGGCGCTACAGCAAGCGCGACATCCTGGAGGCGTACCTGAACGTGGCGCCCTTCGGCGGCAATATTGAAGGCGTGGGTGCGGCCAGCCAGGTATATCTGCGCAAGCCCGCGCGCCAGCTCTCGGTGGCTGAGGCATTGAACCTGGCCGTCATTCCGCAAAACCCACGCAAGCGGCTTGGCGAATTTGTGGGCGCCACTGCATCTGCAGAATTGCGGTCCGCACGGCAACGCCTGGTGCAGCGCTGGGTGGCCAAACATCCGACGGATGCGCGACTGCTGGAGGCCAACGCCTTGCAGACGCCCTTCATGACACGCGCCAGCCTGCCGTTCCATGCGCCCCACCTGGTGGATGCCTTGTTGCGCCAAAGTGGTGATCGCGAACTGGTGGCGAGTGTCGACCTGCCCACGCAAATGGTGCTGGAGCGGGTGTTGGGTGAGTATGTGAAATCGCGACGCGACGTCGGCATCAACAATGCCTGTGCCCTGTTGGTAGATGCATCCACCATGCAGGTCAAGGCGCTTGTGGGATCGGCGGACTACCGCAACGAGGCCATTGCCGGCCAGGTCAATTGCGCGCTGGGCCGGCGTTCACCCGGCTCCACGTTGAAGCCCTTTATCTACGGCTTGGCGCTGGACCAGGGGCTGATCCATTCGGCCTCCATCCTCAAGGACGCGCCCAGTAGTTTTGGCGGCTTCTCGCCCGAGAATTTCGATGGCCGCTTTGCCGGGCCATTGGCCGCGCAAGATGCCTTGATCCGCAGCCGCAATGTACCGGCGGTGGATCTGGCCTCGCGCCTTGCCAAACCCAATCTGTACGATTTTTTGAAACTGGGCGGCGTGCAAAAGCTTGCATCCGAATCCCATTACGGCCTGGCATTGGCGCTGGGCGGCGGCGAGCTCACGCCCGAAGAGCTGGCGCAACTCTACGCGATGCTGGCCAACCGCGGCCAGTGGCAAGAGCTGCAATACCTTGTTAAATCTGCGCCCGCGCAACCCGCGTTGCGGTTGCTGAGCGAAGCCGCTTCCCAGATTACGCTGGACATGCTGCGCCAAACACCACGGCCCGACACCTTTGCCCCCGCGCGTCCGGCCGTTGCGTGGAAAACGGGCACATCGTGGGGTTTTCGTGATGCCTGGACGGCAGGTGTGTTCGGGCGCTATGCGCTGGTGGTGTGGGTCGGAAATTTCGACGGCTCCAGCAACCCCGCGTTGATCGGCATCGAGGCTGCCGCACCTTTGTTCCTGCGCATCGTCGACGCCCTGCGTGCCGAACGCCTGGCCCCTGCCGAAACGGTGTTTGCGCAGCCTGCAGATCTGCAGAAGATCGACGTCTGCGCCGCCAGCGGCGACCTACCCAACGACGCCTGCAAGGTGCGCCACACCGCCTGGTTCATCGCCGGCAAATCCCCCATCCGCCAAAGCACACTGCACCGCACCGTGCTGGTCGATACCCGCACCGGCAAGCTGGCCTGTGCGCCCGGCCCGCATACGCGCGAGGAGACTTTTGAGTACTGGTCGTCGGACATGCTGGCCCTGTTCAAGCGCGCGGGTTTGCCGTTGCGCCTGCCACCCGGCGGGGAATGTGCCCATGCCGCCGTGCTTGACGGCGCGCCGCACATTGTTTTGCCCTTGCGGGGCGTCACGCATATGCAGCGTGTCAACCAGCCGCAAGCGATCCAGCTGCGCGCTGAGTCGGGCAATGGCGCGGTGTTGCACTGGTTTGCGCAAGACACGCTCTTGGGTCAGAGTCGCCCCGGTGAAACTTTAGCCTGGACGCCACCGCAGGCCGGTCGCTATACGGTGCGTGTGGTGGATGCCGATGGGCGGTCGGACGCGCGAGAGTTGGTGGTGGAGTCGGTGCAGTAGGGTGTGTGCATTTGCTATCGTAAATGTAGCGGCCTACGCATACGCCAATAAGCTTTATTGGAAGAGGCCTTGCATGATGATGATGTCCGCTCCCGACTTCGTGTCCCTCTCCACCGTAATTGATACTTCTGCGCCAGCTTTCATTTTGGGGAAATCTTCGTTTGCGACCGCTTGGAGCATCGTCCAATTTTTGGCCGGACATTCAGCGGGCTGCACAGCAGCACCATTTTTACTGAGTGTCACTTTGTAGTTGAAACGAACTTTGCTGCCTTTTGAACTCTCAACGGATATCGGGCCAGCTTTGACTACTTTGCAGTCGCCCCAATATTCCTGAACGCCGGCATTCAGTGCGGCCTTGTCTGGTCCCTTTGAGCACCCAGCAAGAAGACAAAGTGAAAGTACTGCCGCGGTGGTGACGTTTGATTTCTGACCGTGCATTTCTATTCCTGGTGTTTGATTGAATTTCGTTCCGCCACCGCTTCAGCGGCTTAATTCAGCGCATTTTGGATAGTATGGACTGCCAACTATAGCCCCACAGATCACACCGATAGAAGCCCATCCCCAGGTGCGATACTTGCTCGCTCCAGGTCGCCCGGCACGTCCACCCAGTGCCTGTTTTCTGCGGTGCAGTGACATTTCTTTCAAATCCAATATGACACTTTCCTCATCCATCCGCCACAGCGCAAGGCTGCTCACCCTCGGCCTGGCCTTGCAAGCAGGCCTGGCCGGCGCGCAATCGTTCTCACCGCCTGTAGCCGGCATTCCCCCACCAGCCGACACGCCCTACGTCGGCACCATCACCATCGATGTGGATCTGACCGACCTTGATCGTCGCATCATGGAAGTGCGTGAGACCCTGCCGGTCAAGCCCGGTCCTCTCACGCTGTTGTACCCGCGCTGGCTGCCTGGCAAACACTCACCCGCCGGCGCGGTGACGACCATGGCCGGCCTGCAGATCACGGCCAACGGCAAACCGGTTGAATGGACGCGCGACCCGTTGGACGTCTACGCGTTCCATCTCCAGGTGCCCAGCGGTGTCAGCGCGCTCAACATCGCGTTTCAGCATCTGTCGCCCGTCACTCCCGCTGCAGGCCGTGTGGTGATGACGCAGGAAATCATCGGGCTGCAATGGAACACCGTGGTGCTGTACCCGGCCGGTCATTACGCGTCTGCGATTCAGACCCAGGTGTCTGCGAAACTGCCTGTCGGCTGGCAAGCCGCCAGCGCGCTGGACGTAGCCAAACGCGACGGCGACCGGGTCACGTTTCAACCGACCAACCTGGAACGCCTGGTGGACTCCCCCCTCTGGGCGGGCAAGTACACCAAACGTATTGCGCTAGATGCGGTCAACAAGGCGCCGGTCTATCTGACCGTATTTGCCGACTCGCCGTCCAAACTGGAGGCCACATCCGAGCAGATTGCTGCGCACCAGCAAATAGTGCTGCAGGCCGACGCCTTGTTTGGTGCACGCCACTTTGCGCGTTATGAATTTCTGCTCGCGTTAAGTGAACGCTTCTCCAGTATTGGACTGGAGCATTCGGAGTCCAGCGAAAACGGCTTGCACGCTAACTACTTTACTGAGTGGAAAAAGACCTTGGGCGCGCGCAACGTGCTGCCCCACGAATACACCCACTCGTGGAACGGAAAGTTTCGTCGCCCCGTTGACTTGTGGACGCCCAACTTCAATGTCCCGATGCAAGACAGCCTGCTGTGGGTCTACGAAGGGCAAACCCAATACTGGGGCTTTGTGCTGGCCGCGCGGTCTGGCATGGTGCCGGTGGCCGATGCTCTGGAAAGCCTGGCCATGACAGCGGCCGGACTGGACGGACGTGCCGGGCGCGCCTGGCGCAATCTGCAAGATACCACCAATGAGCCGATTGTCAGTGGCCGTGGCCATCAGGATTGGTCCGACTGGCAGCGCCGCGAAGAGTATTACAACGAAGGCCAGATGGTCTGGCTGGACACCGACACCAAGATTCGCGAACTCTCGCAGGGCGCCAAAAGCCTGAACGACGTTGCGAAGGCCTTTTTTGGTGTCGAGGGCGGTCGGGTCACTACGCTGACGTACAACTTTGATGAGTATGTCAAAGAGTTGAATGCCGTTGCGCCATTTGACTGGTCCGGCTTTCTGCGCCAGCGGCTGGACACCCATTCCGGCGCCACGCTGCTCGACGGCATCACCCGCGGTGGCTGGAAGCTGGTCTTCACCGACAAGCAAAGCGAGTTCGCCAAGGCGAACGAGACGTCACAACGCACCACCGACTTCTACTATTCACTGGGCTTTGGAGTGGACAAGGACGGCAAAATCACCGGCGTCAAATGGGGTGGGCCTGCGTTCAATGCTGGGTTGACCGGCTCCATGCAACTACTGGCCGTCAACTCCGACAGCTACAAGGCGGAACTGCTGCGCGACGCCATCACCAAAGCCAGGGATGGCACTGGACTGGAGTTGCTGGTCAAATTTGAGGATCGCTACAAAACCGTAAGAATTGATTACCGCGATGGTCAGCGGTATCCCAAGCTCGAACGCATGGTGGGCACGCCCGATCGGTTGACCGAGATTCTCAAAGCCCTGTAGCGCAACCGGTCGATGTCTGCATCGGCGCTAACGCCGCGACTGAAGCAGCACAACGTACCGTACACCGTGCCCCCGACAGGCGCACCGGCGCGCTCAGGTGGGTGCCGATTGGAAACCCGGGGTCAGGCGCCTGTCCCGACGCGACATAGGCAGTCGCATCCCCCATCCGCTCTGGCAACCTGCCTTCGACAACACGTTGGCACCAGCTCTCTTCGACCGGGTCGGACATGCCTGCCTGGATAGGAGTGAAGCCCGGCGCGTTGTCCACCGCCATGAGGGTACGGCGGCCGTGCGCGATTTGGGACACGAAGGCGATATCCATACCCAGCCGCGTGCGCAGCAATTTCAGCACTTCCGGTACTGCTGCCGGCAGATCGGGGTCTGCGGAGTCGCTGGTGGCGACCAGCAACTCCGAAATTTTGACGTCAAGGTCGTCGGGTTCGTAATCCAGGTACATGTCCGCCAGTCTAAACCGTCAAGCGGGACTGTTCATGCAAAGATGGTCTTACCCGACCCTATCCGCGCCCTAAACTGCGCCAGCATCTCGTGGACCAGTTCACGCGCCATGGGTTGCACCTGTGGCAGCAGGGTGGCGATGTTCTTTTCGCCGCGGGGGTCTACATACGCAATCGCGTTGGGCACCACGGCTACCGGTGCGCCGCCGCCCACAATCGCTTTGTAAATGGCCCCCCAGGTTGTTGGCCCGGGGTTGCCATCGACTTTAATGCCGAGTTTCTTTTGAACTGCTGCAACCATGTCTTCGATTTTCATGCGATCTCCATGGATGGGTGACGGACTGCAAGACTACTGCGTTTGCCGCCTACCGTCACTCCCTAGAATGTGTGTTGACACCCGTGCAGTTTTATGACGAGTGTGCGCACGCAGGCGCAATACAGTCTGCTATCGTAAATATAGCTACAGATGTCCATCCGACGAGGGCTACAGAGAGATTTTCCTCTGTTGCTGTAACTACTCAGCTCCCAATGGAGTTCCATCAGCGTTTGCTATGAAATAGTGAGCGACAATCGGGCTTAATGCAAAACGTGCCCGACCTCAATCAACTCAGCCACGCACAAAAGGATG
>NZ_JANXUQ010000243.1 GCF_025356155.1 Rhodoferax sp.
CGGCGAGGATGGGTTGTGGGCCAAGCAAGGGCAAACCGATGCGATAGCGCTCAGTGCTTTACCCGAACGCCGAAAGTGCCCAAAATTTGAGCACCGAGGGAATCCAGGCCTTTTGCGGTTTTGAATTCTGCAAGTCCCTCAGCATCGCAAATTATTGCCGGAGGCGTCAGCAGTGGCTACATGCGGGTTTCTGAGACGATGCTGTAATGGGACGCATGCAACAATAGAACTTGGCGGCTAGCGGAATCCCTATCACTTAACCGAGTGAACACTATGCATTTCAATCCCCCAAGGCAATCGACAGAGACTCCAAAACCACGTGCTCGTTTGAACCTCACCTTGCGCGCACTTCAGCCTTTGCTGTTTGCCATTGCGCTCGGCCTGTTCGGCGCGGCAGCCCATGCGGGGGCCTGCAACGTCAATACACCCGGTGCTGCTACCTGTGCCATTCCAGTCGGGGTCACTTCGGTTGCGGTGGTTGCGACCGGCGGCGGTGGCGGCGGTGCCGGTGGTGGGTTTTTTGGTAGCGGTGGTGCGGGGGGTATCGTTACAGCAACGCTCTCCGGCGTCGGTGGCACTACCTTGACATTGTTTGTCGGTGGCGGCGGCGGTTCCGGCGGCACCAACGCCGGCGGCGGGGGTTCCAGCAATGTGAATGCGGGAAGCCCATCACAAATTATCGCGGGCGGCGGCGCCGGCGGCGCCGGCAACGCAGCTGGCGGCTTCGGCGGCGGCGTCGGCAACGGAGTCGGCGGCAACGGGGACATCGGCAACGGTGGCAATGGGAGCGGCGGCGGCGCACTAGCCATCTTCGGCGCCGGCAACGGCGGCAACGGCAACGGCGGCGCCGGTGGCAGGGGCTCCAGCGCCGCCGGCGTCGGCGACGGCGCCAGCGGCGGCGCCAGCGGCGGCAGCGGCAGCGGCAGCGGCAGCGGCGGCTTCGGCAGCTTTGGCGGCAGCGGCGGTGGCGGTGGCTTCGGCGGCGGCGCTGGCGGCGGCACTGGCAGCGGCGGCGGCGGCGGCAGCACGGGTGGAACGTTCTCGGTGGCGTCCAACGGCGGCGCAGCGGGTGCCAGTGGTGGCAACGGCTCCATCGTGATCACATGGATCGACCCGGTGGTGTGGGTGGTGACCATCACCACTAGCCCGCCGGCTGGTGGCACGGTAAGCTGCACGCCCAACCCGGTGTTATCTGGTGGCGCAAGCACCTGCACCGCTACTGCCAACCCCGGCTACACCTTTGGCGCATTCAGCGGCGACTGCACGGGTGCAAGCTGCGTGCTCAGCAATGTGAATTCCGCCAAGAGCGTCACGGCCAGCTTCACACTCAACACCTATGCCGTTACCGCTGTGGCCAGTCCCCTGGCCGGTGGCACGGTAAGCTGCACGCCCAACCCGGTGTCTTATGGAAGCTCCAGCACCTGCACGGCTACTGCCAACCCCGGCTACACCTTCGGCGCATTCAGTGGCGACTGCACGGGTGCAAGTTGCGTGCTCAGCAATGTGACTGCCGTCAAGAGTGTCACGGCCAGCTTCACACGCAACACCTATGCCGTTACCGCTTTGGCCAGTCCGCCGGCCGGTGGCACGGTAAGTTGCACGCCCAACCCGGTGTCTTATGGAAGCTCCAGCACCTGCACGGCTACTGCCTTCGCCGGCTACACCTTTGGCACATTCAGCGGCGACTGCACGGGCGCAAGCTGCGTGCTGAGCAATGTCACGTCTGCCAAGAGCGTCACGGCCAGTTTTGCACCCTTGATCCCACTACTGGGTAACACCTTGCCCGGTCTGTCTCCTGGCGGGCCCCAACTGCTAAACATGGCCGCCGGCGCGGGGCCTGACTTCATGGCGGGCCTGGTGGAAATTTTATCCAACGCGGTGGGTCGACCCTTGCAGTTTGTGGAGCAAAACGCGACCGGTGCGGTTGTCTTGCGGGGCTTCAACGGTGGCAACCTAGCGTTCATTCCCTACGGCTTTCTGACAGGCGACAACCGTGCCCCTGGCATTTACCCGGTGGGCAATGGTCAGTATCAGGTGGTGTTGCGCAACGGCCATCAAGTGACCCTGGCCCCCGCACTGGTGCGTTTGGACCAGCTCATCGCGTTGTTTGCGGGCAGCGTGACCAGCCAGGGTGACAACGGGGCCATCACCGCCACGCTCAATGGTGTGACCTATGCAGTGCAGGCCGGGGTGGCGGTGCAGCTCGATCCGGCCAGCGGTATCGCCCAATTGGTGACCGGGAACGATGGCTTGTTGCACTTCATAGACGCTCTGGGCAACAACCAAGTGCTGTACCCGGCTTTCAAAGAACCCGGTACGCTACGCAACATCCTGCAGGGCCTGGATCGTAACGCGACGCTAAGCGTTCAGTTGGATGGCACGGCCTCCATACTCTTCAACGGCCAGCGTTATACCTTGGTGCCCGACCTGACGTTGGGGTCTGTCCCGATCGAGCGTAAGGGCCAGAACCAGTGGCAGGATGGGCCTGTGCGATATCGCATCGTCAATGTGCAGGTACCATTCGGAACGCAGAGCTCGCAGGGCTTTACGGTCAAGCAATAGTGGCTAGATAGCCGTTAGCGGGGCAGGGGCGAGTCCCAGCCACCGCCTTGGCCTGATAATCGACGCCATGCGCATTCCGTTCACCAAAATGCAAGGGGCTGGCAACGACTTCGTCGTGCTCGACGAGACCCGTGGCCGCCTGGGCCTGACTGCAGCCCATTACCGCTTCCTCGGTGACCGCCACTTTGGCGTGGGCGCCGACCAGATACTCACCGTGCGGCCTTCACCGGCGCCCGGCATCGATTTCGAATACGTGATCCATAACGCCGACGGCGCCGAGGTCGAGCAGTGCGGCAATGGCGCGCGCTGCTTTGCGCGTTTCGTGCATGACCGCGGCCTGACGGACAAGGATGTCATTCGTGTGCAAACCATGAAGGGCGTCATCGAGCCGCGCCTCACTGCGGATGGGCGTGTCACCGTCAACATGGGCGCACCGGTGTTTGACCTGGTGCAGATCCCGTTCAACGCCGACAACCTGGCCTTCCACATCCAAGGCGATTGGGGTAATTGGCCGTTAGCCCTCGTCGGTACTCCACAAGAAGCTACTGTTTTTATAGCGCCCGTGTCCATGGGCAACCCCCATGCCGTGCTGCTGGTGGCCGATGTGGACGCTGCTGCCGTGGGCACCATGGGTCCGCAGGTGCAAGCCAGCCCACACTTCCCGCAGGGCGTGAATGTCGGCTTCATGCAGGTGCAGGACCGCAGTCACATCCGCCTGCGCGTGTATGAGCGCGGCGTCGGCGAAACGCTGGCCTGCGGCACTGGCGCCTGTGCGGCCGTTGTTGCCGGCATACGCCTGGGCCTGCTGGACGCCGGTGTAGACGTGCAAGTACAAACGCGCGGCGGCTTGCTCAGCATTGCGTGGGCGGGCGAACCTGCGCCCGTGATGATGACCGGCCCCGCCACCACGGTTTTTCAGGCAGAAATCGAGATCCCCGACAACCCATGAACAACCACAATCCCGCCATGAACAACCCGATCACCGAAGACGATATTGCCCACTACCTGAGCAACACGCCCGACTTCTTTTTGCGCCATGCCGAGTTGCTGGCTGCCGTGCAATTCACCAGCCCGCACAGCAACCGCACTGTGGGCCTGCAGGAGCGCCAGGCCGAGATGCTGCGCGAGAAAATCAAGGCACTGGAACACCGCATCATGGAAATGATCCGCCATGGCAGTGAAAACGTCATGTTGTCCGACAAGATCTTGCGCTGGGCGCGCAGCCTGCTGACGGCCACCGACCTGCACGCGCTGCCCGGCGCGATTGAGCTGGATATCCAGACCCAGTTTTCCGTCCCCCAGGTGGGCATGCGACTGTGGGGCATGGCACCCGAATTTGCTGGGCTGACTGTGTCGCAAGAGGTCAGCGACGACGCCCGCGTGTTTGCGTCCTCGCTGATGGAGCCCTTCTGCGGTCTGAACACCGGCTTCGAGGCTGTGGGCTGGTTGCCCGAGCCCGCCACCGTGACCTCGCTGGTGCTGATCCCGCTGCGTGGCGGCTCTACCGGCAATACGGGCCCGGCCTTTGGCATGCTGGTGCTGGCATCGCCGGACGCCCACCGCTTCCACAGCGGCATGGGCACCGACTTTTTGGCCCGCCTGGGCGAACTGGCCAGCGCCGCGCTGTCAAGGCTGAAGTAAACCGTGGAAACCGATGCCGCGCTAGTCGAGGGCTACCTCGAGTACGTGCGCGTCGAGAAACGGTTGGCGGCACGCACTGTAGAGCTCTACGCGCTGGACCTGCTCAAACTCCAGGAAAACGCCGCCAAAGTCCCGATCGCACTGACCGAGGTGCGCAACCCCCACATCCGCCGCTGGGTGGCGCAGATGCACAGCGGCGGGCGCAGCGGGCGTGGCATTGCGCTCATCATGTCCGGCTGGCGCGGCTTCTATGTCTGGCTGGGCCGCCAGGGCCTGGTCGCCAGCAACCCGGTACAAGACGTGCGCGCCCCCAAGGCCCCCAAACCACTGCCCAAGGCGCTGGGTGTGGACGAGGCGGTGCAGCTGGCGAACTTCAAAAAAGATAGCGGCTTACGCAATGGCGACGAGGGCTACAGCGCTATTTCACCAAATGACATGACGCCGGAAGACCGTGCCCAGGCGCAGTTTCTGGAGCTGCGTGATGCCGCCATGGTCGAGCTGCTGTACTCCAGCGGCCTGCGCGTCGGCGAGCTGATGGGCCTGGACGCCCAGGCCAGCGCAGTCGGCAGTGCGCAGGGAAAAGGCTGGATCGACATGGATGCCGCTCAGGCCCATGTCTGCGGCAAGGGGAGCAAGTGGCGTTCCGTGCCGGTAGGGCGCCAGGCGCTGCTGGCCTTACAGGCCTGGTTGCAATGCCGGGCGGATTTTGTGGCGCTGCGCAGCCTAACGCTGCAGCCCGACGATGCTGCGGACGCAAAGGCGCAAGAGGCCCCCATTGATATCAGCCCGGCCTTGTTTCTAGGCCGCAACGGCACACGCCTCACCGCGCAGTCCGTATGGCAGCGCCTGCGCAGCCGCAGCCTGCAGGCTGGCTTGGCCACCCCCGTGCACCCACACATGCTGCGCCATTCGTTCGCCAGCCATGTGCTGCAGTCCAGCGGCGACCTGCGCGCCGTGCAAGAGCTGCTGGGCCATGCCAATATCACCACCACCCAGGTCTACACGCGGTTGGACTTCCAGCATCTGGCCAAGGCGTATGACGCGGCGCACCCGCGGGCGCACGCCAAAGGGGCCAAGAAGGATTGAGGGGCTCTGAGGCTTAGCGCCCCATACCGATAGCAGCCAGCCGGTTGCCCGATGGCAGCCGGAACACCGACACGGCCTGCACCTGCTCGGCGGCCAGGGCTTTCAAGCTGCTCGCAGCGGCCGCCATTTGTTCCACCAGCGCGGCGTTTTGCTGGGTCACCTGGTCCATCTGCATGACCGCTTCGCCTACTTGTTGCACGCCACTGGCCTGCTCGCTGCTGGCCGCGCTGATCTCGCCCATGATGTCGGTGACGCGGCGTATGGAGCTGACCACTTCGGTCATCGTGACCCCGGCCTTGTCTACCAGTACCGTGCCCTGCTCGACCCGCTCCACGCTGGCGTTGATCAGTTGTTTGATTTCCTTGGCAGCTTCGGCGCTACGTCCGGCCAGGGACCGTACTTCAGAAGCCACCACCGCAAATCCCCGACCCTGCTCACCGGCCCGCGCCGCTTCAACGGCTGCGTTCAACGCCAAAATATTGGTCTGGAAGGCAATGCCGTCGATGACGCTGATGATGTCCGATATCTTGCGGCTGGACTCGTTGATGCCCTTCATCGTCTCCACCACCTGGCCCACCACCGTGCCGCCCTGGATCGCGACGGTCGACGCACTTTGGGCCAATTGGTTGGCCTGTTTGGCGCTGTCAGCGTTTTGTTTGACGGTAGAGCTCAGCTCTTCCATCGATGCCGCGGTTTCTTCCAGTGCGCTGGCCTGTTGCTCGGTGCGCATCGACAGGTCATTGTTGCCCTGTGCGATCTCGGAGCTGGCCCCGGCCACACCCTCGCTGCCCACGCGCACGGTGGACACCACGTCGACCAGGTTGGACTGCATCTCCTTGAGCGCGGCCAGCGCCATGCCGGTTTCGCTGCGGCCACCGCCGTCGATCTGCAGCGTGAGGTCACCGCCTGCGACGCTGCGCGCAATATCGACGACCTGGTTCAAAGGCACGGTGATGGCCTTGATCAGTGTCCATGCGATAGCGCCGCCGACCGCGATGGCCAGGGCCACGATCACACTGAACAAAACAATGGTCTGTTGGTATTGCAAGGTGGCGCGGTCATTCTCGGCCTTGGCCTCATTGAGTTGGATGTCGACCAGGCTGTCGATAGCGCTGCTCAGCGGGTCTACCACCTCGTACAGCGGTTTGACAAGCGCCGCAACCTTGTCCTTGTCGCCTGACTCCATGGCCGCACGCACCTGGGCGACAACCGGTTGCACCTTGGTCATCAGGTCCGCCGCCTGGGTGGATACGCGTTTTTCTTCCTCAGTTAGCGAGGTGGCCGTGTAGGCCCTCCACTGCGCGGCGGCCTCGGTGACCGCATCGCCGACCAACTTGACGCCGACCTTGGGGTCGACCATGCCGACCGACACTTTGTTGGTGGCATCTATCATGCCGACCGCATAGCTATCGGCCACGTGTTTGAGCTGTTTGAGAGGGACGACACGGTCGTCGTAAATGGTGGAGATGGACTGGTTGGTGCTCTTGACCTTGAGGAAGCCGAAGCCCGCGATCAGCACCACCATGGCCACCAAGGCGGCGAAGCCGAGCGCCAGACGCGACGCAATTTTCATGTTGTGCAGGTCCATACGATTCCTCGGTTTGTGTATAAAACTTCGTAGCGCTACCGCAGACTAGCACCGTCACGCGGCCGTGCATAGGGGGCATTGCAGGTCTTTGCAAATCTGTCACAGGTCCCATTGCGGATAGCGTTACGCGTCTACCGCACAATCGGTAACCATGAAAACCATTCGATTACGCGCCGGCAAAGAGCGCTCCTTGCAGCGCCGCCACCCCTGGATCTTTGAATCCGCCATTGCCAAGGGCAGCGGCGACAGCGGCGAGACCGTGCGCGTGGAGTCCGACAGCGGCGCATTCCTGGGCTGGGCGGCCTTCAGCCCGACGTCCAAGATCCGTGCCCGGGTCTGGAGCTTCGACGAGGCGCAGCGCATAGATGCTTCGTTTTTTGTAGCGGCAGTGGCAGCATCGACGAGGGCTAGAGCCCGATTCGACATACAGAGCAATGGTCTGCGCCTGGTCCACGGCGAATCCGACGGCCTGCCGGGCCTGATCGTTGACCGGTATGGCGACACGCTGGTAGCGCAGTTTTTGTCCAGCGGCGCCGAGCGCTGGAAGGCCGTTTTGGCCGATGCGTTGCTGGCCGAGACGGGCCTGACCAAGCTCTACGAGCGGTCGGATGCCAGCAGCCGCGGACTCGAAGGCTTGCCCGAGGTCAAGGGCTGGCTGCGCGGTGGTGATGCCGGCACACCCACCGACTTGGTGCTGCGCGAGCACGAATGGCAACTGGGCCTGAGTATTGCGGACGGCCACAAGACCGGCTTCTATCTGGACCAGCGTGACAGTCGCAAGAAGTTTGCCGACTACGCCCAACGCCTGGGCTTTCAGCGGGTGCTGAATTGCTTTTGCTATACCGGTGGCTTTACCGTGGCGGCGTTGGCCGGGCTGCGGGCTGGTGGTTTTAGCGGATCGCATGTCACGTCCATAGACTCATCCGGTACCGCACTGGAGCAGGCCCGTGCCAATGTGGAGCGCAACGGCATGGACGTGGCGCAGACCACGTTTATGGATGCGGACGTCAATGCCTCATTGCGCCAGTTTTTGAACGAAGGCCGGACCTTCGACGCCATCGTGCTCGACCCACCCAAGTTCGCCCCTACCGTGGCCCATGCCGAGCGGGCGGCCCGGGCTTATAAAGACATCAACCGTCTGGCGCTCAAGCTGCTGGAGCCTGGCGGCGTGTTGTTCACCTATTCCTGCTCGGGCGGCATCAGCGCCGACCTGTTCCACAAGATCGTGGCGGGTGCCGGGTCTGACGCCGGGGTGGATGGCTTCATCACCGAGCGCATGGGCGGAGCGCCGGACCACCCGATGACGATTGCTTTTCCTGAGGGTGAATATCTCAAAGGCTTGGTAGTCATGCGTAAATGAAGGGAAGTAGCCCGCTGCTATGCGGGCATGCGCTTTTGCTGTGCGCCCGCTACAGGGTTGGAGTCTTTGCGCAAACCAAGCAGCGCTGTATCGATCGGGTAGTGGGTTTTGCGCAGGTAAAGGAGGAGCCCGAAGGGCGGGGGACACGGAGCAAAACGCGCTACCCGATTGATACGAACGTCACTTTGGCGCTCACTCCATCTCTGCCGCGCTACACCCCGTATTGGGCTGCGGTGGAAGCTGCTGATTTGGCGTAAGCTGCATGCCTTGAAATGACCAGTACACTCCCCACCTGCTGAATTTTGGATTGCCACATGAGTTTGATTCCCGCCACCATCCTGACCGGCTTTTTGGGCTCGGGCAAAACCACGCTGCTCAAGCGCGTGCTGGCTGAGGCCCATGGCCAGAAAATTGCGGTCATCGAAAACGAATTCGGTGAAGAGAACATCGACAGCGACATTCTGGTCAGTGACACCAACGAGCAGATCATCCAGATGAGCAATGGCTGCATCTGCTGCACCATCCGCGAAGACCTGCGCGCCACACTGCGCGACCTGGCCGAGAAGAAGCGCAAGGGCGAGCTTGATTTTGAGCGCGTCGTGATCGAGACCACCGGCGTGGCCGACCCCGGCCCGGTGGCGCAGACCTTCTTCATGGACGACGAGATTGCGGAGTCGTACCTGCTGGACTCCATATTGACGCTGGTGGATGCCAAACACGCTGAAGCGCAGCTCAACGACCGCCAGGAGGCGCGCCGCCAGGTCGGCTTTGCGGACCAGATATTCATCAGCAAGACCGATTTGGTGTCCAAGGAGGAGACGGACGCGCTGATGCACCGCATCAAGCACATGAACCCACGGGCGCCGCAGAAGGCCGTGCATTTTGGGGAGGTGGCGCTGAGCGAGGTGTTTGACCTGCGCGGCTTCAACCTGAATGCCAAACTGGACATCGATCCCGATTTCCTCAAAGACGACACGCACGACCATGGGCATGATCACGGGCATGACGACCATGATCATGGTGATCACGAAGAAGGCCATGAAGGCCACAACCACGCGCCGGGCGAGCATTGCGACCATCCCTCGCACGCGCAGGGCGCGGGGCACCACCACCACCACGATGACGACGTCAAGAGCTTCGTCTTCAAGTCGGATCGGCCGTTCGATCCGGCCAAGCTGGAGGACTTCTTGGGCGCCATCGTCAACATCTACGGCCCGCGCATGCTGCGCTACAAGGGCGTGCTCTATATGAAAGGCACGGACCGCAAGGTCATCTTCCAGGGCGTGCACCAGTTGATGGGCAGCGACCTGGGGCCACAATGGGCCGAAGGTGAGCAGCGGTGCAGCAAAATGGTGTTTATTGGCATCGATCTGCCCAAAGACATTTTGTTGCAGGGAATGGAGCAGTCGTTGGTGTGAGCGAGGTACAGGTGAGGGACGGGGATTTGTTGTACGTTTTTTGAAATGTTTTTTTCAGATTGAAAGCCAAATGATTGTCTCTATTTTGCAACGGTTGGGTTTTCCCAAAGGGAAGCCTGTACACTCGCGCGCCGGAGAAGCCCAGCCACAAAAGCCTGTCAAAGGCAAGGCTGGGATAGCAGGCCCCACCGACCATGCGCAGGAGATTTCTGCCAGGAGACACGAAGTGAACGCTAAATCTGGAAAAGACAGCAAGGCTGCCGCCACCAAAACCAAAGCGACGGCTGCTGCCAAGCCCAAAGGAAAACCTGTTTCCAAACCGACCAAGCCCGTGGCTAAAGTGGTGCCCAAAGCAGCAGTCAAGCCTGTAGCCAAACCAGCGGCCAAACCCGCGGCCAAGGCGCCTGTCAAACCCGTAGCCAAGGCCGCCGCAACAAAAACTGCCAAGCCGGTAGCGAAAGTCAGCGCAAAATCAACGGTTAAATCTGTTGCTAAAACCGCAGTCCCGCCCAAAACCGCTCCGGCCAAGAAGGTCACCCCATCGGATTCAAAACCCGTTATTTCCAAACCCCGGGCTGTTACCAGCCCTGCTCCCATGCCCGTTTCCAAAACGTCAGCCAAGCCAATGCAGACAACTGTTTCCTCCAAGTCCAAATCTCCCGTAGCCGCTCCCGTGGTTGTTGAAAAAGTCGCGGCTGCAGCCCCTGTCGCGGCTGCTGTTCCCGCCAAGGCGGGCCGCCCATCGTCCCGTCTGGCGCAGCTGACCGTGCCATCCATCGCGCAGACGGTGGCCTCCACTGCGGCCAAGGCCAGCTATACACAGTCCACACCGACGCCCATCATTGTTCCGGCTCTGCCGTCTTCGATCAAAAAAGATCCCAAGCTTGCCAACAACTGGAAAACCACAGCCGTGGCCGACCTCTCCGATGCGGAATTGATGGCCATGCCCGATTCCGAGTACATGAACGCGGTTCAATTGGCGGCATTCCGCCTCAAGTTGACCAAGCTCAAGCTCGACATCCTCAACAGCGCCGGTGAGACTACGGAGCATTTGCGCGAAGACACCTCGGTGGTGCCCGATCCGGCCGACCGCGCTACGATTGAAGAAGAGCATGCCCTGGAGTTGCGCACCCGCGACCGTGAACGCAAGCTGTTGAAAAAAATCGAGCAGTCCATTGGCCGCATCGATGCCGGTGACTATGGTTATTGCGACGAAACCGGCGAAGCGATCGGCGTGGGCCGTTTGTTGGCACGGCCCACCGCAACCCTGTCACTGGAAGCGCAGCAGCGTCGGGAACTGAAACAAAAAATGTTTGGAGATTGACCCTGCGTCCAGCTAAACCGGTTCGTTGGGTAAACTGAGCACATGGCCACCAAAGTCGATAGCCCGGGATTGTTGTCCAAGATGGCGATGTTTGTTCGCAATCCGACCAAAGACTGGTCGGAATTGGAGCGCCCGCAGCCCGACCAGGACAGCAGCTTTGACAAGCAGGTGCTCAAGCAGATGATTGAGCGCAAGCGCCAGAACGATTTCATCCGCAAGCGTGAATTCGACCAGTTGCGCAAGCTGCGCAGCCGCGGCGTGTCGGCGGTGGCCGGCATGGGCAGGCCCTCGGTGTTCCAGTCCAGCATGGCCACTGACCCGGATGGGCGCGCCGTCACACTGAAGAAAATCGACGAAATCGAAGCCCAGATGTCCAAGCAGTGGTGGAAGGGCAAGCAAGATGCCGCCAACGCCCAGGGCGCTGGCGCACCAGCGGCCAAGTCCGCCTCATCCGAGCCCACGATGCCCGCCCCTGTGGCCCCGGCCCCCAATCTGGCGGCTATGTCCATCTCTGAGCAGTTTGATGCGACCGAGTCGTCGAATTTCAACCTCGGAGAAGCGGGCGCGGGCGGGACCGATTTCAAAGCCACAGAAATGGGCGATGGCATGGAGCTGCCGCCGCTACGCCCGCAGGCCGCTCCCAAAGGGCGTCCCGGCGTTGGCCAAATTCCTATTTTGGGAACCCTGGCGCAAAGCTACGACGGCGCCGAACACGGCTTTTCCACCTCCAAGCTGTTTGCCATCGATGTGGAAGACATGGCCACCGACCCCGAACTGGAAGAGGCCGCCATTCGGTTTGCCAATGGTGATGACGAAGGTGCTGAAAGCGGTTTATTGGCCGCCCTGCGCAGTGATGCGTTGATGCCCGAAGCGGCCCAATCCTGGGCGGCGGCCTTGTTGGACCTGTACCGCGCCACGCAAGACCGAGCGCGGTTTGATGGGGCCGTGGCCGAGTTTGCCCACCGGTTTGAAACCATAACACCGCAGTGGAGTGCCATAGGCGAGCCATCGGCGTCGGCACTCACTGCAGACAGTTCAAGCGCAAAAGACGCTACACCGCAGCGCGCCAGCCGGGACTACTCCATCGGCGCCATCTGGAGCAGCCCCGGCGACTTGAACGCGCTGGCCCTGGAAGATCTGCGCGATGCCATGGCCTCTAATCCCACGCCCTGGCATCTGGATTGGTCGCGTTTGGTGCACATTGCAGAAGATGCCATGCCTTTGATGGCCGGGCTGTTTGGAAGCCTGTGTGATGAGCCTGTGGCCCTGCGTTTCAGCGGTGCCCAGCAGCTCGTGGACACATTGCGCACCCTGATGCCGTCTGGTGACCAAGCCATCAACCCCGACTGGTGGGCCATGCGGCTCAATGCACTCAGAACTCTGCAATTGCATGACGACTTCGAACTGGCTGCGCTGGACTACTGCGTCACATACGAAGTGTCGCCCCCGGCCTGGCAAGAAGCGCGTTGCGAATACGCCAATGTAGAGGCGGAAGAAGAGGTTGCGGGCAACACCACAATCTCTACGCAATCTAGTGGGTGGAATTCAGGCTTCGCCCAGGCGCCCACTACGCCTATCGGCCTGGACGGTGTGCAGGCCGTGAACCTGGAATTGACGGGCAGTGTGCTCGGCGATGCCACACATGCTTTTGATGCCTTCGAGGCCACCGAGCACCGTGGTGATGGCATTGTTGTGTCGTGCAAAGGCCTGGTCCGTGTCGATTTTTCTGCGGCCGGCAGCATTCTCAATTGGGTGGCCATGCGTGAGGCCGAAGGCTGCCACGTGCAGTTCCGCGATGTGCACCGCTTGGTGGCGGCCTTCTTCAACGTCATTGGTATCAACGAACACGCCCGCGTGTTGCCACGCCCCATCTAGCGGTCGCTTGGGCGGGTTAAACTTGCAAGAACGCCAACTGCGTTACAACTTGTGACACCTTAGGCCGTACTGTCGCCGCGCACAATGGCCGTGGCGTTTGTCGCGCCGCTTCTCATGCGTTACTTTCAGTGCAAGCGCTAAGTCCTTAATTTAGAACGATTTTCACTGCTCTTGCAGCTTCGAAATCGCTTCTAAGTCCTTGATTTCATTGGAAAAAATTCTCGTTAGCCCTCTTGCAGGATTCACTTTTGCTGATACAGTGCAAAAAAGTGCAATTTAGTGGTGAAAAGTGTCTTAAATCGAGCTTTTCGCCTGTCCGTGCAAGAAAAGGTGGATTTTGGTGTTTCAAGGGGCTTCGTCTCTCAGTTTGGATGCAAAGGGTAGGCTCTCCGTGCCAACCCGGCACCGTGACGTCCTGAGCGCGACGGCTGCCGGCCAACTGACCATCACCAAACATCCGCACGGTTGCCTGATGGTGTTTCCCCGCCCAGAGTGGGAAAAATTCGCCGCCCGCATTGCCGCCCTGCCGATGGAAGCCCAGTGGTGGAAGCGCATCTTCCTGGGCAATGCCATGGACGTGGAAATGGACGGCACCGGCCGCGTGCTGGTATCGCCAGAGCTGCGCGAAGCAGCCGGCATTTCCAAAGACACCGTGTTGCTCGGCATGGGCACCCACTTTGAACTGTGGGACAAGGCGACCTACGACGCTCAGGAAGCCAAGGCCATGCAAGCTGCCATGCCCGATGTCTTCAAGGACTTTTCCTTCTAAGGCCGGGCGGTGGAAACTCCATGGAACCATGCCACCGTATTGTTGAACGAAGCCGTGGATGCCTTATTCAACAACACAACGGACCCATCCGCCCCCGAGGCTGATGGCACGTACGTGGACGCCACCTTCGGGCGTGGCGGCCACTCCCGACTGATTTTGTCGCGCCTCTCTTCAGTGGGGCGTTTGATCGCGTTTGACCGCGACCCTGAGGCCGTTGCCCAAGCCAATGCCATTGCCGACGAGCGCTTCTCCATCCGGCACGACGCGTTCTCGCATGTGGCTGATCTGCCCAGCGCCAGCGTCGCAGGAATTTTGATGGATCTGGGTGTGAGTTCACCCCAGATTGACAACCCGCATCGCGGGTTCAGCTTCCGTTTCGACGGGCCGCTGGACATGCGCATGGACACCACGCGTGGGGAGAGTGTGGCGCAATGGCTGGAGACAGCTGAAACCAATCAAATCGCGGAGGTGATACGTGAATATGGTGAAGAACGGTTTGCTGGCCCCATTGCAAAGGCGATTGTTGCTCGCCGACAGGAAAGGGGCTCAATTTCAACCACCACCGAGCTGGCCCAACTCGTGGCTGACACGGTCAAAACCCGCGAGCCGGGCAAGGACCCTGCAACGCGCACATTTCAGGCTTTTCGGATTTTCATCAACGCCGAGCTTGAGGAGTTGCAACAAGCGCTAGAGGCCTGTTTGCACATACTGGAGCCGGGCGGGCGCCTGGCGGTCATCAGCTTCCATTCCTTGGAAGACCGTATCGTCAAGCAGTTCATCGCCAAGCATTCCAAGGATGAGTATGACCGCCGTGCGCCGTTTGCCGCACCCAAGGTCATGAAGCTAAAGGCCTTGGATCGCATCAAGCCCAGTAAAGATGAGGTCAGTGGCAACCCCCGCTCGCGCAGTGCCATCATGCGTGTGGCGCAGAGGACGGTCGCGTGATCCGTTTGAACCTTGTGCTCCTGCTGGCCGTGTTGGCCAGCGCCATCTATCTGGTCAGCGTGCAGTACGACTCGCGCCGCCTGTTCACCGAGCTGGACAAAGCCAAGACCGAAGCGCACCGTCTGGAGCTGGAGAACGAGCGCCTGCAGGTGGATAAACGTGCGCAGACCACGCCCGCGCGGGTGGAAAAGCTGGCGCGTGAGAAATTGCAGATGAGCCAGGCCAAACCCGGCATCACGACCTACGTGACGAATTCGGAAAAGGTCGCCGCAGTGGACTCCACACCGCCAACCCGCGCTGTATCTGCGGCCAATGGAGCACGGCCATGACACGCCGCGGTGTGCAGTACACGTCCAGCCCTTTGTTGGCCAGCCGCACGCCGGTGTGGCGCAGCAAGCTGGTTGTGGGCGCCATCGCCCTGGCGTTTTGCGGGCTGGCGGCGCGAGCCGCCTATATCCAGGTCGTTGCCAACGACTTCTTTCAGCACCAGGGCGAAGTGCGCTTTGCCCGCACGCTGGATTTGCCCGCCAACCGCGGCCGCATCCTGGATCGCAACGGATTGATCCTTGCATCCAGCGTGCCATCACCCAGCATCTGGGCCATTCCCGAAGATGTGGAGATCGATAAGCCCAAACTGCAAAAACTGGCCAAGCTGCTGGACATGCCGGTGGCCGAGTTATCGAAGAAATTTGATGACGAAGACAAGACCTTTGTCTGGGTCAAACGCCAGGTAGACGACGCCGTTGCCAAACAAGTGGCAGAGCTCAACATCAAGGGCATCTACCAGCGCAAGGAATACAAACGCCAGTACCCCGAGGGCGAGTCGGCCGTGCATGTGGTGGGCTTCACCAATGTAGAGGACAAAGGGCAAGAGGGCGTTGAGCTGACTTTCAACCAGGACCTGGGCGGACGCAATGGTTCGCGCCGCGTTATCAAGGACCGGCTGGGCCAGGTGGTGGAAGACGTTGGCAACCAGATCCCGCCGGTGGATGGCAAAGACCTTCAACTCAGCATCGACAGCAAGGTCCAATTCTTTGCCTACCAGAAGCTACGCGAAGCGGTGCTGGAAAACAAGGCCAAGGCCGGCAGTGTAGTGGTGCTGGATGCCACTACGGGCGAGGTATTGGCCCTTACCAACTACCCCAGCTATAGCCCGGACAAACGTCGCAACCTGACCGGCGAGCAGTTGCGTAACCGGGCATTGACCGACACCTTCGAGCCGGGCTCGGTGATGAAGCCGTTCACCATTGGGCTGGCGCTGGAGACCGGGCGCGTGACGCCGCAGACCATCATCGACACGACGCCCGGGCGCATCACCATTACCGGCTCCACCATTTCGGACTCCCACCCCAATGGCGTGTTGACCGTAGAAGGCGTTATCCAGCATTCCAGCAACGTGGGCACCACCAAGATCGCCATGCAAATGCAGCCCCACGAAATGTGGGAGCTGTTCACCCAGGCGGGTTTTGGGCAAAAGCCGCAAATCAGCTTCCCTGGTGCGGTGTCGGGCAAACTGCGCCCCTATAAAACCTGGCGGCCGATTGAGCAGGCCACCATGTCCTACGGTTATGGCCTGTCTGCATCCCTGTTCCAGATGGCGCGCTCTTATACCGTGTTCGCGCGGGACGGTCAGATCATCCCCGTGACCCTGACCAAGAACAGCGACACTGCGCCCGGCACACAAGTGTTGTCCGCCCGCACCGCAGGGCAGGTTCGCAAGATGCTGCAAATGGCGGCCGGCCCTGGCGGCACCGGGCAAAAGGCCCAGACCATCGGCTTCTCGGTGGGCGGTAAGTCTGGCACGGCCTACAAGCAAATTGGAAAGGGCTACGGCACCGACAAGAACCATAAATACCGCAGTTGGTTTGTCGGCATGGCGCCCATCGACAATCCCCGCATCGTGGTGGCCGTGATGATCGACGAGCCCAGCAATGGCAAGTACTTTGGTGGTGATGTCGCCGCGCCGGTGTTTGCCGAGACCGTGCAACAAACCCTGCGTATTATGGGTGTACAGCCCGACCTGGCGGTGCGCCCGCAAATCGTGGCGCAAGCGGTGGAAGAGAGCTTCTGATGCAAGACCTCCACACCCCCGCCCAAGCGGCGCAGTGGCTGCGCCAGCATGTCAAGGGCACGCTGCAAACCGATAGCCGCAAAGTGGCTGCCGGTGATGGTTTTATCGCCTGGCCCGGCGCAGCGGTGGATGCGCGCCAGTTTGTGGATGCGGTATTGCAAAAAGGCGCTGCTGCCTGCCTGGTAGAGCGTGAAGGTGTATCGGCTTGGCCCCTACAGGGTGATCGGGTGGCCACGTATGCGGGCCTGAAAGCCGGTACCGGAGCCATCGCCGCTGAATTTTTTGGCGATCCCTCGCGGGCGCTGAAAGTGGTGGCCGTCACAGGCACGAACGGCAAAACATCGACGGCCTGGTGGCTGGCGCAGGCCTTGTCTGCGCTGCCCGGTTCGCTTGCCCTGCCCTGTGGCATGGTGGGTACGTTGGGTGTGGGCAGGCCACCGGCCGCAGGCACAGCACCTGCCGCGCAATCGTCGGTTATCTCCACGGGGCTGACCACGCCCGACCCGGTGGTGTTGCAACGGACGCTGCGCCAGTTCCACGACGAGGGCCTCAAGGCCTGCGCGATGGAGGCCTCTTCGATTGGCATAGAAGAACACCGGTTGGCGGGCACGCATATCGACGTGGCGGTGTTCACCAATTTCACGCAAGACCATCTGGACTACCACGGCAGCATGGAGGCCTATTGGCAGTCCAAACGCCGATTGTTCGCATGGCCCGGTTTGGCGCATGCGGTCATCAATGTGGACGATGCGCAGGGCGTGGCGTTGGCCGAATCGTTGGCATCGTCCACGGTGGATGTGTGGACCGTATCCTGCCAGCGGGAGGCGCGCCTGCAGGCCAAGGCCATCACCTACGACAGCATGGGCCTGCGTTTTGACGTAGTCGAAGGCGGTATTGCGCACACGCTGCAAACCCGCACCATCGGCAGCTACAACGTCTCCAATCTGCTGGGCGTGATCGGCGCCATGCGCGCTCTGGGCGTGCCCTTGGCCGCGGCCGTATATGCCTGCAGTGCGTTGCTCCCGGTGCCTGGCCGCATGGAATGCATGGGTGGCGCTGGGGAGCCCCTGGTGGCCGTGGATTACGCCCACACGCCTGACGCGCTGAACCAGGCATTGGCGGCCTTGCGCCCCTTGGCGTCGCAGCGTGCGGGCCAGTTGTGGTGCGTGTTTGGTTGCGGCGGTGACCGCGATGCCAGCAAGCGCCCGCTGATGGGCGCCATCGCCGCGCAAAAGGCAGACCACGTGGTCGTGACCAGCGACAACCCCCGCGGCGAAAAGGCCGAGTCCATCATCGCGCAGATTTTGTTGGGCCTGTCGCCTTGCCAATCGGTCGATGTGCAGACGGACCGCGCACAGGCCATCGCCGAAGCGATCACCCGGGCAGCGTCCGATGATGTGGTCTTGCTTGCTGGCAAGGGCCATGAAGAAACACAAGAGATTGCGGGAGTCAAACACCTGTTTTCGGACCGCACCCATGCGCAAAAGGCCTTGTTGAGCCGCAAGGCCCAACCGTCGGAGGTTCACCCATGAGCGGCATGATGCGCGTGAACCAAGCCGCCCAGTGGCTGGGTGTATCGACCGTGGAGGGCGACGGCACTACATGGGTTGCGCGTGTGCACACCGATACCCGCACGATAGAGCCTGGTGACTTGTTCATTGCAATCAAGGGCGAGCGTTATGACGCTAACCACTTCCTGGCAGAGGCACAACAGCGCGGCGCCGTGGCAGCCATCTGCCACCCAGGCGCGGACCGCAGTGGCTTGACGACCATGGCCTGCATCGAAGTGCCCGATACGCGTTTGGCGCTGGGCGCACTGGCCACGGCATGGCGTGCACAGTTTTCAATACCCGTGATTGCCGTTACCGGCAGCAACGGCAAGACCACAGTGACCCAGATGCTCGCGTCCATCCTGGCGGCCTTCCACCCCAACGATGGTTCGCTGGCAACGCGTGGCAATTTGAACAACGACATCGGCGTGCCGCAGACCTTGCTGCGCCTGCGCAAGGAACACCAGATCGCCGTGGTTGAGCTGGGTATGAACCACCCCGGGGAGATCGCCGCGCTGGCTGCCATGGTGCAGCCCACGGTCGCAGTGGTCAACAACGCCCAGCGTGAACATCTGGAATTCATGCAGACCGTGCAGGCCGTGGCAGAGGAAAACGGCAACGTGATCACCGCCCTGGGCCCACAAGGTGTTGCGGTGTTTCCCCGTGATGATGACTACACCGCAGTCTGGCAAAGTTTGGCAGGCACACGCCGCGCCACCACTTTTGCGCTGGACGCTGCAGCAGGCCCGGACGCGCTGGCCTGTGTGCAGGCGCAATGGGTCAGTGGGGCATGGCACGTTCACGCACAGGGCATGGGGTGTGAGTTGCGCTATCGGTTGTCGATAGCCGGTCGGCACAACGTCAAGAATTCGCTGGCCGCTGCTGCGGCTGCATTGTCTGCCGGTGTGCCCGCTGCCGCTGTCGTCCAAGGCCTGCAGGCATTCGAGCCCGTCAAGGGGCGCTCCAAGGCGATGCTGCTGTCCGTGCAAGGGCGCGAGGTCACGCTGGTGGATGACACCTACAACGCCAACCCGGATTCTGTGCGTGCCGCCATCGATGTGCTGGCGGAATTGCCCGGCCCGCGATTGCTGGTGCTGGGTGACATGGGCGAGGTGGGCCACCAGGGGCCCGAGTTCCACGCCGAGGCGGGGCGTTATGCCAAGGCCCGCGGCATAGAGAACGTGTTGACACTGGGCGAGCTGGCGCAGGTTGCTGCCAGTGTCTTTGATGGTGCGCAGCATTGCGAATCGGTCGAAACCCTGGTTGAACAGGTGCAGTGCTTGCTGCCCAAGCTGCACAGCGTGCTGGTCAAAGGCTCGCGTTTCATGCGCATGGAGCGCGTCGTGCAGGCCCTGCAGTCGATGGCCGTTGGCACTGCCGCACCGCAACAGGAGCCGCACCATGCAGCTTGATTTTTCGTTCGGAGTGTTGCCATGTTGATGAGTTTGGCCCAATGGCTGCAAACCCTGTCGCCAGAATTCGGCTACTTCCGGGTTTTCCAGTACCTCACCTTCCGGGCGGTGATGGCGGCTTTGACCGCGCTGGTGATCGGTCTGGCTGCCGGACCCTATGTCATTCGGCGGCTGCGCGAGCTCAAGATCGGCCAGCCCATCCGTGGCTACGGCATGGAGAGCCATCTGCAAAAGAGCGGCACACCGACCATGGGTGGTGTGCTGATTCTGCTGGCCATCGCCGTGTCTACGCTGCTGTGGGTGGACCTGAGCAACCGCTTTGTGTGGATCGTGCTGCTGGTGACACTGGGTTTTGGCGCCATTGGCTGGGCCGATGATTGGCGCAAAGTCGTGCGCAAAGACCCCGAGGGCATGCGTTCGGGTGAGAAATATTTCTGGCAGTCAGTGATCGGCCTGCTGGCCGCGCTGTATCTGGTGTTCAGCATTTCCGAGAACTCCAACCTGCGGGTGCTGGAGCTGTTTTTGAACTGGGTCGCTTCCGGGTTTGATGTCAGTCTGCCGCCCAAGGCTGGCCTGCTGTTGCCCTTTATCAAAGAGGTGAGTTACCCGCTGGGCGTGCTGGGCTTTGTGATCCTGACTTACCTGGTCATCGTGGGCTCCAGCAACGCGGTCAACCTGACCGATGGACTGGACGGCCTGGCCATCATGCCCGTGGTCATGGTGGGCTCGGCGCTGGGCGTGTTTGCCTACGTGACCGGCAGTGCCGTCTATTCGAAGTATTTGTTCTTCCCGCACATTCCGGGTTCGGGTGAGCTGCTGATCTTCTGCGCCGCCATGGCGGGGGCGGGCCTGGCCTTTCTGTGGTTCAACACCCATCCGGCACAGGTCTTCATGGGTGATGTGGGCGCGCTGGCGCTGGGCGCGGCGCTGGGCACGATTGCAATCATCGTGCGCCAGGAGATCGTGCTGGCCATCATGGGTGGCATCTTTGTCGTCGAAGCCCTGTCGGTCATGCTGCAAGTAGGCTATTTCAAATACACCAAGAAGAAATTTGGCGAAGGCCGCCGCCTGCTGAAGATGGCGCCACTGCACCACCATTTCGAGAAAAACGGATGGAAGGAAACGCAAGTCGTCGTGCGTTTCTGGATCATCACCATGTTGTTGTGTCTGGTGGGGCTTTCCACGTTGAAATTGCGATGAATCCACACGACCCTCTTGACAACAGCCAGGACCCAACGCCAGCACCAGAAGGCGTGGAGGAAGTGCGCGTGCAAGAAGAGGGTGTTGTGGTGGAGCCGTCGGAGGCCATGGCGGGCGATGCGTTGCCACCCGTGGAACCCGCGCCCGTTGATGCGCCAGTCGCGCCAGGTCGTGTACTGCCCACCACGCTAACAGCCGCCGCCGATGCCGCGGCCTTTGTCGCGCAGATCTTTGCTGAGACGCAGGCTGAGAAGGACGCACCGGTCCGTGGTGCACCAGTTGTACAGCCTGTGGCGGAAGAAGCCACTGCAAGCGATAGCGCTGCGTCGGCTTCCCCGGATGCGCCCTTCCAACCGTTGCTGGACCAGAACATCCTGATCCTCGGCTTGGGCGCTTCCGGCCTGGCCATGGCCCGCTGGTGTGTGCGGTGCGGCGCAAGCAACGTGACCGTAGCCGACACGCGTGAGGCGCCCCCCCAACTGGCCACGCTGCAACATGAACTGCCCCAGGTGCGTTTTGTCGCCGGTCCTTTGGATGCTGCGCTGGTGGAGGGCCAAAATTTACATGCGGTGTACCGCTCGCCGGGGCTCAGTCCAGAAGCGGTTGCTCCTGTTTTAATAGCTACTCAGGCATATTCTACGAGGGCTGGCGGCGAATTGAGCTTATATGCCATGGCGCTGGACGCTTTACGCGCCAACCGTCGTTACACACCCGCCGTGTTGGCCATCACGGGCACCAATGGCAAGACGACCGTGACCTCGCTGACCGGCCAGCTCATCGCCCACGCCGGCAAGACGGTGGCCGTGGCCGGCAACATCGGCCCTACGCTGCTCGACACGCTGGCCGCGCACCTGGATGCCGACACACTGCCCCAAGTCTGGGTGCTGGAGCTGTCCAGCTTCCAACTCGATGGTGCTACTGGCTTCGAGCCGACGGCAGCCGTTGTGCTCAACGTGACGCAGGACCACCTGGATTGGCACGGCAGCATGGGCGCATACGCGCAAGCCAAAGCCCGCATCTTTGGCGCGACCGGCTTGATGGTGCTGAACCGCGACGATGCTGCAGTGATGGCCATGCTGCCGCAGCCTGTGCGTGCGAAATTGCAAAAGCCGGTGGAGCGCGCCCACACCACCTTTGGCACGGACATGCCGCAGCGCCCCGGTGACTTCGGCATTGAAGAAGTCAACGGCATGGTCTGGCTGGTGCGTGCGCTCGAAGCCGACGAGACCCGCCGCAAACGTAAGGAAGCTGCGGAAGAACTGCACTTCCAGCGCTTGATGCCCGTGGACGTGCTGCGCATCCGTGGCCGCCACAATGCCAGCAATGCGTTGGCGGCGCTGGCTTTGTGCGCTGCGGCCGGTTGTTCATTGGCGCCGATCCTGTTTGGCCTGCGCGAATACCGCGGCGAGCCCCACCGTGTAGAGCCGATTGGCATCCTCAACGAGGTCGAATTTTTTGATGACAGCAAGGGCACCAATGTGGGCGCCACGGTTGCGGCCCTGCAAGGCCTGGGCGCTGATCGCAAGATCGTGTTGATTCTGGGAGGCGAAGGCAAGGGGCAAGACTTTGGGCCCTTGGCGGCGCCCATCGCGCGTTACGCCCGCGCCGTGGTGTTGATCGGCCGCGATGCACCGCTGATCCGCCAGGCTATTGAAGGCGCGGACGTTCCCCTGGTGGATGCCGAGTCCATGGCAGCTGCCGTAGTGCAAGCCAACCAGCGCGCCCGTGCGGGCGACGCGGTGCTGATGTCGCCGGCCTGCGCGAGTTTCGACATGTTTGAAAACTACGAACACCGCGCCAAGGTCTTCTGCGCCGCAGTGCGCGACCTGGCATTGGCCACCGGGGTGGATTTGGAGGGTGTCGCGTGATCGCCGCCGCGCAGTCTCTGTCCAAATGGTTCTCGGCCCGTATGGCGCCTTCCACCGCGGCGTTGCCGGTGCGCCTGGGCGGGCGCGGCTCGTTTGCCGCCACGACCTCGGTGCCGCAGGTGCGCGGCTTTGACCAGCCCCTGGCTTGGGTCGTTGTGGCGCTGCTGATGTGGGGCTTGGTGATGGTGTACTCGGCGTCCATCGCCATGCCGGACAACCCCAAGTTCGCCAAGTACACCCACACCTACTTCCTGGTGCGCCACGCCATGTGGGTGGCCATGGCCTTTATCGCCGCCTTGATAGCGTTCCAGGTGCCAGTCGCGACCTGGGAGAAATACGCGCCCTGGTTGTTCGTGGCGTCTCTGGTCTTGCTGATTGCGGTGTTGATACCCGGCGTGGGCAAGGTGGTGTACGGCGCGCGGCGCTGGATCTCCATGGGGCCGCTGAGTTTCCAGCCGTCGGAGCTGGCCAAGTTCGCGGTGTTGCTGTACGCGGCCGACTACATGGTGCGCAAGATGGACGTCAAAGAACGTTTCTTCCGCGCCGTGCTGCCCATGGCTGTGGCGGTGGCCGTCATTGGCCTGCTGCTGCTGGCGGAACCCGACATGGGCGGCTTTATGGTCATCGCGGTCATCGCCATGGGCATATTGTTTTTGGGCGGCGTCAACGCGCGTATGTTCTTCCTGATTGCGGGCATCCTGCTGGTTGCCTTCAGCTTGATGATCGCTTTCAGCGAATGGCGGCGCGAGCGCATCTTTGCCTACCTGGACCCTTGGACCGAGAAGTACGCACTGGGCAAGGGCTACCAGTTGTCGCACTCGCTGATTGCCATTGGCCGCGGCGAGATTTTTGGCGTGGGCCTGGGCGGCAGTGTGGAGAAGCTGCATTGGTTGCCCGAGGCCCATACCGACTTTTTGTTGGCCGTCATTGGCGAGGAATTTGGTCTGGTGGGCGTCGTTGTTGTCATCGGAATGTTCCTGTGGCTGACCCGGCGCATCATGCACATTGGTCGCCAGGCCATCGCGCTGGACCGCGTTTTTGCCGGACTGGTTGCGCAGGGCGTAGGTATCTGGATGGGCTTTCAGTCCTTCATCAACATGGGTGTGAACCTGGGCGCTCTGCCGACCAAGGGGCTCACCTTGCCTTTGATGAGTTACGGCGGCTCCGCAATTTTGGTCAATATGGTGGCCATTGCGGTGGTGCTGCGTATTGACTTCGAGAACCGCCAGTTGATGCATGGGGGGCGCGTATGAGCACCCAGCACGTGAACGCCGCTGGGCCGTCCCAAGGCGTGAAGACTCCCGTGGGGGGCAGCGCAGCACACGCAGTGGCAAGCGTGGGGGCTCACAGCCGTTGCGCGTTGATCATGGCGGGCGGCACCGGCGGCCACATCTTCCCTGGGTTGGCCGTGGCGCAAGCCCTGCGTGAACGCGGCTGGCGCGTGCACTGGCTGGGCGCGCCCGATGGCATGGAGAGTCGGCTGGTGCCGGCCAAAGGTTTTCCACTGGAACCTGTGGACTTCTCCGGCGTACGGGGCAAAGGTTTGCGCACACTGCTGTCCATGCCACCGCGCCTGCTGCGCGCAATGGCCCAGAGCCGACACGTATTGCGTCGTGTGAAACCCAATGTACTGGTGGGACTGGGCGGCTACATCACCCTGCCCGGTGGCGTCATGGGGGCGCTAATGGGTAAGCCCGTGGTGCTGCATGAGCAGAATTCGATCGCTGGGTTGGCCAATAAAGTCTTGGCCGTATTCGCACGCCGCGTCTTCACCGCGTTCCCCAAGGTCTTGTCCAAGGGGCAGTGGGTGGGCAACCCCTTGCGTGCAGAGTTCTTGCGCCAGCCCGCACCAGAAGTGCGTTTTGCCGGGCGCAGCGGCCCGTTGCGTGTGCTGGTGGTGGGCGGCAGCCTGGGCGCCCGCGCGCTCAACACAGTCGTGCCCCAAGCGCTGGCCCTAATCCCTGAAAACGAACGCCCCATCGTGACGCACCAGAGCGGTGAAAAGCAGATTGAAGAACTGCGCCGCAACTACGCCGCCGCTGGCGTGCAGGCACAACTGACGCCTTTTATCGACGACACGGCCCGGGCTTTTGCCGATGCCGATCTGGTGATCTGCCGCGCCGGTGCCAGCACCGTGACGGAGATCGCGGCAGTTGGCGCGCCAGCGCTGTTCGTGCCTTTTCCGTCCGCAGTGGACGACCACCAGACGCACAACGCACGTTTCCTGGTCGACCAAGGCGGCGGTTGGCTGGTGCCACAAAACGAACTGACACCGCAGGTTTTGGCAGATATGCTACAAAAAACAGAGCGCCCTACGCTGCTGCGACGAGGGCTAGAGGCCAAAAAGATGCAAAGGCTTGGCGCCACGGATGCCGTGGTGGCCGCCTGCGAGGAGTTGTGCGCATGAAGCACGCGATCAAACACATTCATTTTGTCGGTGTTGGCGGCTCCGGCATGTCCGGCATTGCCGAGGTGCTGAGCAACTTGGGCTACAGCATTTCAGGCTCCGATCTGTCCGACAGTGCCACACTCAAACGCCTGGCCAGCCTGGGTATCAAGACCTTTGTCGGCCACGCACCCGAGAACGTGGTCGGGGCCGATGCCGTGGTCACCTCCACCGCTGTGCAGAGTGACAACCCCGAAGTGATCAAAGCGCGTGAGATGCGCATCCCCATCGTGCCACGCGCGCTGATGCTGGCCGAGCTGATGCGCTTGAAGCAGGGCATCGCTATTGCCGGCACGCACGGCAAGACCACGACGACTAGCCTGGTGGCCAGCGTGCTGGCCGAGGCCGGTCTGGATCCGACCTTCGTCATCGGCGGGCGCCTCAACAGCGCAGGCGCCAATGCGCGCCTGGGCAGCGGCGACTACATCGTGGTCGAGGCCGATGAGTCCGATGCATCGTTCCTGAACCTGCTGCCGGTGATGGCAGTGGTGACGAATATCGATGCCGACCACATGGAGACCTACGGCCATGACTTTGGCCGTCTCAAAAAGGCCTTTGTTGACTTCCTGCACCGCATGCCCTTCTACGGCGTGGCCATTTTGTGCACCGACGATGCGGCCGTACGCGAGATCGTGGACGAGGTCACTTGCCCGGTCACCAGCTACGGCTTCAACGAAGAAGCCCAGGTGCGGGCCATCAATGTGCGCGCGGTGGACGGACAGATGCATTTCACGGTACAGCGCCGCAATGGCGTGGTGCTGCCCGATCTGGACGTGGTGCTGAACCTGCCCGGCCTGCACAACGTGCTCAATGCGCTGTCGGCCATTGCCGTGGCGGTCGAACTCAATATTGCCGACGCCGCTGTGCAAAAGGCCCTTGGTGAATTCAAGGGCGTGGGCCGGCGCTTCCAGCGCTACGGCGATTTGCCCTTGGCACTGGGAGGTGTCGCAACCATCATCGACGACTACGGCCACCATCCGGTAGAGATGGCCGCTACGCTGGCTGCGGCGCGCGGTGCCTTCCCCGGTCGGCGCCTGGTGCTGGCCTTCCAGCCACACCGCTTCACCCGCACGCGCGATTGTTTCGAAGATTTCGTCAAGGTCATGGGCCAGGCCGATTCGGTGCTGCTGGGCGAGGTCTATGCCGCCGGCGAGGCGCCCATCGTGGCGGCCGACGGCCGCGCGCTGGCACGCGCCTTGCGCATCGCGGGCAAGGTGGAGCCGATCTTTGTCGACGACATTTCCGCAATGCCGCAGGCCATCGTGGACAACGCGCTGGCGGGTGATGTGATCCTGTGCATGGGGGCAGGGTCCATCGGAGCAGTGCCGGGCAAGGTTGTCGACCTGCTACAAGTAAATGAGCATCTCACGCAGGAAGGACGAGGGCTATGAGCCAATTCGGCAAAGTGGCAGTGCTGATGGGGGGCGATTCGTCCGAGCGTGAGGTATCCCTCATGTCAGGTGCGGGTGTGCTCAAGGCGCTGCTGTCCAAGGGCGTGGATGCCCATGCCTTTGACCCATCCGAGCGCGATTTGTCCGAACTCAAGCGCGAAGGTTTTGCGCGCTGCTTCATCGCCCTGCACGGCCGTTTGGGTGAGGGTGGTGCGGTGCAAGGTGCGCTGGAGCTGTTGGGTATTCCGTACACGGGCTCGGGCATCATGGCCTCCAGCATTGCCATGGACAAGGTCATGACCAAGCGCATCTGGATTGCCGAAGGTATTCCCACGCCACGCTACACCTTGCTGCGCCGCGGCGCGTTTGAGCGCCGCCAGGTCATTGAAGTGCCAGACACGCTGGGCCTACCTGTCATCGTCAAACCGGCGCGCGAAGGCTCTTCTTTCGGCGTCACCAAGGTGCTGGGTTATTCGGGCATGTCGGGCGCCGTGGAGGCTGCAGCGCAGTTGGATTCCAGCATCCTGTGCGAAGAATGCATTGAGGGTGATGAAGTGACGTGCCCCGTGCTGGGGAATGGTGACAGCGCGCGTGCGCTGCCCGTGATTCGCATCGTTGCCCCGGATGGCAACTACGACTACCAGAACAAATACTTCAACGACACCACGCAATACGTCGTGCCCTGTGGCCTGCCTGCAGGTGAAGAGGAAGCGATCCAGGCCCTGGTGCTCAAGGCCTACCGCGTGCTGGACTGCCGTGGCTGGGGCCGCGTGGATGTAATGATCGACGGCAAGACCCGCCAGCCCTACCTGCTGGAGATCAACACCTCGCCTGGCATGACCAGCCACTCGCTGGTGCCCAAGTCGGCCCGTGCTGCGGGCATTTCGTATGAAGACCTGTGCGTGCAACTGCTGGCAACGGCTGCGCTGGATGTCGGAACGCCTGCATGAACTCTGCCGTAGCGACCACTCCCCTGGACGTCAAGCTGATGAACCTGACCGCGACGGTCTTGTTCGTGGTGGCGCTCGTCCTGGTGGGTCTGGCCACGACGCGCTGGGCGGCGCGGTTGTCGCTCTTCGATATCAAGGGCATTGTGGTGAGCGGTGATGTGAGCCACAACAATGCCGTGACGCTGCGCGCCAATGTTGCACCCCGCATGTCCGGCACTTTTTTCAGTGTGGACCTGCCGCGAGTAAGGGCTGCGTTCGAGGCTGTGCCCTGGGTGCGCCAGGCTACCGTGCGGCGTGAATTCCCCAACCATTTGCATGTGGTGCTGCAAGAGCATCAGGCCGTTGCGTACTGGGGCAGCGAAGGCGAGTTGCGCCTGATCAACAACTTTGGCGAAGTGTTCGAGGCCAATGTGGGTGAGGTGGAGCAAGACACCTTGCCGCGCCTCAACGGCCCCCAGGGTCAGGGCATCGAGGTGTTGACCATGTACCGCGCCATCGAGCCCTTGTTCTCCCAGATGGACATGCCCGTGGATGAGCTGGAGCTTTCCACGGGAGGCAGTTGGCGGGTGCAGTTGGACACCGGTGCCAATATTGAATTGGGTCGAGGCGGCATGGCGGATGTGGCTGCGCGTGTGCGTCGCTTCTTGCAAACCCTCACGCAGGTCACGTCCCGCTACGGTCGGCAGGCCAATGCGTTGGAGTCGGCCGATTTGCGGCACGACAACGGCTATGCGATCCGGTTGCACGGCGTGAGCACGACGCCCGCGGTTGTGCCCAAGAAATAGCAGTGAAAGACGAACCCAGCAGGTAAACCATATGGCAAAAGAATACAAAGATTTGGTCGTAGGACTGGACATCGGCACCGCCAAGGTTATGGTGGTGGTGGCCGAGGTGTTGCCCGGCGGCGAGCTCAAGCTGGCTGGCCTGGGTGTGGCGCCCAGCAACGGCATCAAGCGCGGTGTCGTCGTGAACATCGACGCCACGGTGCAAAGCATCCAGCAGGCCCTGCGCGAGGCCGAGCTGATGGCCGACTGCAAGATCACCCGGGTCTACACCGGTATCACCGGCAGCCATATCCGCGGCATCAATTCCAGCGGCATGGTGGCGGTGAAAGACCGCGAGGTCACGGCCGCTGATGTGGCACGCGTCGTGGAGACGGCCAAGGCCATCAACATCTCCACCGACCAGCGCTTGCTGCTGGTCGAGCCGCAAGAGTTCATCATCGACGGCCAGGATGTCAAAGAGCCCATCGGCATGAGCGGCATCCGCCTGGAAGCCAAGGTCCACATCGTGACCGGTGCGCAAAGCGCGGCTGAGAACATCATCAAATGCGTGCGCCGCTGCGGCCTGGAAGTGGAGCAACTGATGTTGAACCCGCTGGCCAGCAGCCTGAGC
>NZ_JANXUQ010000074.1 GCF_025356155.1 Rhodoferax sp.
GCCACAGCATCCTGATCAACTCATCCTTTTGTGCGTGGCTGAGTTGATTGAGGTCGGGCACGTTTTGCATTAAGCCCAATTGTCGCTCACTATTTCATAGCAAACGCTGATGGGACTCCATTGGGAGCTGAGTAGTTACAATAAACTACTGAACAACCCTTTTTAGGTTTATTGCTACAAAATTCCCGCCTGCACCATGCCGTACAGGCTCCAGTTTGTATCAAGCCTGCACCACGGTGGTGATCCGCCGCCTGGCGCGCTCACGCAGCGAACACTCACGCAAGGTATCGGCCAGCTTTTCCAGATCAGGCACACCGTAAATCAACACGGTGGAGAAGTTGGTATCCGTTGAACGCAATTGCAGCAGGCAGTGCCCCGCCAAGCGCATACCCAGCGGCTTGAGCACGTCAAAGTGGTCAATACGGAAAAGCTCCACACTTTCCTTGGACTTGGACAAGATGCCTTTTTCAATCCGCACCCGCTGGCTCGTGATTTCGTACCGAGTCGATAGGCGTTGGAGCCAGTAGTACAGATAAGCGATGCCCAGCGTGCAAAGGACCGCAGCCCATTGCCACAGCGAGAAAACGACTGCAGGGTGCCCAGCGAACAACACCTTTTCTTCCGCCGAGTCCTTGGCCGCCGCATAGGCAGTCAGGTCCGTGTTGCAAAACCGGCACTTGATCGCCGCCGCTTTGATTGTCTCGGCGCAGACGGGGCAGGCCTTGGTTTCGTCGCTCATATGAATTTCTCCTTGCAGAATAAAAAAAGCCTGCTATCGGTTAGATAGCAGGCTTTTATGTATTACTTGGGGTGGCTGATGGGGCTCGAACCCACGACAACAGGAATCACAATCCTGGACTCTACCAACTGAGCTACAGCCACCGCGAATCTACGATTATAGCGGGTGTTTTCCCCTACTCTGCCAAGCTTTGTTGCCCCAACGCATTGAGCGTTGGGCGCGGCGCCTTGATGGCAACCTTGAAACGCTGGCTCAGCATTTTGTAGTAAGCCTTGTTTTCAGCGCTAGCCACCCATTGGGTGTATTGTTTGCGCTCCTGCTCCGCAGTGGCTGGCACGGGGGCGATGCGCGGCAGCACCTTGTTCACACGCACTACCGTATAACCCTGGACACCGAGATCCACACCAACCCACGCGGGCAAAGTAGTGGTGTCCGCCTGCAGCACGGCATCCAGCACGGGGGCTGGGACAGTTTGCGCGCCTTCGCGGGAGAGGGTCACCGCAACGGGCAACTGCTCGGGTGCGGCGGTCTTCCAGGCGGCCAGCTTTTCAGTGCCGTCTTTCTTGGCCAGCTCTGCTGCCTGTTTGGCGACTAAACCCGCTTTGACGATGGTGCTTACGTCGGCCAGAGGCTTTGTAGTCGCAGGCGTGTATTGGACGATACGGGCCGCAGCCAACTGGTTCAGGCCAACCTCAACGGCTTCAGTATTGCGTTTTTTCTCCAGTGAATCGGCACTAAAAATGGCTGCCAAAAACTTGGGGTTGGCAAATACACCCGTGACGCCCGGGCTCGGTTTGCGCTGCAGGTTGCTGGCCGTCTTGATCTCCAGCTTCAGGCGGTCGGCAACCGATTTCAAACTCTCCGAGTCTTCGTACACACCATTGGTGAACACCTCAGCAACTTCCGCGAATTTGCGCTGGGCCTGCTGTTGTTTCAGATCGGTTTCCAGGATGGGGCGCAGTTCTTCGAATGTGCGTTGCTTGGGGATTTTGGCGTCTGTGATCTTGATGATGTGAAAACCAAAGTCAGACTCGACAACCTCGCTGATATCGCCCTTTTGCATAGAGAAGGCCGCATTTTCAAACGGCTTGACCATAGCACCGCGACCGAAGAAATCGAGATCACCGCCATTGGGTGCGGAACCAGAGTCTTGCGAATTCTTGCGGGCGACATCGGCGAAGCTCTCAGGCGCCTTGCGCACCTGGGCCAACAAGGCATCTGCCTTCTCGCGTGCCTTCTTGCGCTCATCGGCCGGCATGTCCTTGGGTGCGTTGATCAGGATGTGGCTGGCGCGACGCTCTTCTTTGCCGCTGAGTCGTACCGCATTCTGGTCGTAATAGGTTTTGACATCCGCTTCGTTGAGCGTGATGGACTTCCTTACGGCATCCAGATCAAGCACCACATATTCGATATTGGCCGACTCCGGTGACTTGAACATCGCTTGGTTGGCTTGGTAAAAGACTTCAATTTCCGCATCCGTAGGGGCGACTTTGCTGGCATAGTCCGCTGGATTGAAACGGGAAACTTGCACTTCGCGGCGCTCGTAAAAAGCATTCAAGGACACTTCAGGCAAGGCGGCAGGTGAGAACGCGGTGTTCAGCAGACCAGCTTCGACTTGCCGTTCCGACAACTGGCTGCGCACGCGCGCTTCAAAGCCGTCGGTGGTCAGCCCCTGGCTGCCAGCAAACTGGCGGTAGCGTTCGATGTCCAACGTGCCATCGGGCTTGCGCATGGCAGAGATGGTGGGACTTTGTTGCAGCTCGCGGGCCAGACGTGCGTCGGTGGTGTTGATGCCAGCATCTTGCACTGCCTCTGTCAGAACCTTCTCACGAACCAGGCGCTCCAGCGTCACATAACGTGCTTCGGGAGATTCCAGCAGTTTGGCATCCAGATTGGGCATCTGCGCGCGCAGGCGGTCCACTTCGTTCTTGTGGGCAGCATCCCACTCGCCCTGGGTGATCTTCTGGCTGCCAACGGTGGCCACGGCGTCGCCACCGGCCTTGATGCTCTTGAATCCATCCACACCCACCAAAACAAACGCGGGAATGATCATCAAGAACATGAGGAGCATCATGACCTTCGTGTGCTTGCGAACAAATTCAAACATGCGCTACATCTCCATCAAAAAAACAAAAAGGCGAACATCATGTTCGCCTTTGCTGTGGGGGTGGTGAGTGATGACGGGCTCGAACCGCCGACCTACGCCGTGTAAAGGCGCCGCTCTACCAACTGAGCTAATCACCCCACATAAAACTACAAAATCAATTCAGGGCATCTTTCAATGCTTTGCCCGGACGAAACTTGGGAACCTTTGCCGCCTTGATTTTAATCGCATCGCCAGTCCGTGGATTACGGCCCGTGCGTGCAGCACGTTTTCCAACCGCAAATGTACCAAAACCTACCAGTGAAACCGAACCACCTTTTTTCAAGGTTGTTTTGACCGCCCCAATCGTGGACTCCAGGGCACGCGTAGCGGCCGCCTTGGAAATATCGGCATGTTTTGCAATGTGCTCAATCAGTTCGGTTTTATTCACAAAGACCCCTTGTAGGAAGCAGAGTTAATCGAATTGTCTCTTCAAATATTGTTTTCACCGGACTCAGTTCTTGGGTTCTCTGCACACTGCGCATACGGGCCGAAAGCTGGTCAGGATCACATTTGTAGCAACCGCAGCTGCTGCATCCCATTAAAGCCATGGGTCATTTCCATGTCAATACGCCATGCAGCTTTACAACGGTGCGGAGGCAGATTCTAGTCGCATTTGTTGTGGAAATTTGACCCGAAAATCAAGAATAAATGTGGTATTGAAAAGTAGCAAAGGCCCGCGCACTCCAGTTACGGCGGTGAATTGCAGCACCGCTATTTGGCACGTGCACGAATTTCTGGCAGCGCCTTTTGAAGGTAATAGACCATGGACCAGATAGTCAGAATCGCCGCAGCCCAGATCAGCCAGACGCCCCACTGGTGCGTATCGATCAGGCCAAACAGCGTGTCATTAAACAGCAAGAACGGAATTGCAACCATTTGTGCAACGGTCTTGAGTTTGCCAATCATGTGCACCGCTACGCTCTTGGACGCACCAATCTGGGCCATCCACTCGCGCAGCGCCGAGATCGCGATTTCGCGCCCAATAATGATGAGCGCCACGAACACATCTGCGCGTTGCAAATGCACTAGTACCAGCACACAGGCACACACCAAAAATTTATCGGCTACCGGATCAAGGAAGGCACCAAAGGACGAGGTCTGGTTCAGCTTGCGCGCCAGGTAACCATCGAGCCAATCCGTTGCGGCAAACACCACAAACATCACTGTGGCAATGAGATTTTTCTCAGCCACTGACCCCATGGACTCGGGCAAATAGAAGACTCCCACAATCAGCGGAATCGCGAAGATCCGCGTCCACGTCATGATGGTAGGTATGGTCATAAACATGGCTTGATTGTGGCACGCATTGCGGGCCGACGGATCGCGTGGATCTAGTGCAGCGCCCGGTAAATTTCTTCCGCCAACTCTCTAGAGATGCCGTCGACGGTTGCGATGTCAACAGCGCTGGCCAGCGACACGCCGCGCACACCACCAAAGCGCTGCAACAGCTTGGCCCGGCGCTTGGGCCCAACGCCGGGAATTTCCTCCAGCTTGCCGCCACCCACGCGCACCTTGGCACGTTGCGCGCGCATACCGGTGATGGCAAAGCGGTGCGCCTCGTCGCGTATCTGCGCCACCAGCATCAGCGCCGCAGAGTCCGCACCCAAGTAGACCTTGTCGCGCCCATCAGCAAACACCAGCTCTTCCAGACCGACCTTGCGACCCTCACCCTTTTCCACACCGACGATCAACGACAGATCCAGCCCCAACTGCTCAAATACTTCGCGCGCCATGGACACCTGGCCCTTGCCGCCGTCCACCAACACCAGGTCCGGCAGGCGGCCGGTGCCCGCGGGGGTTTGGCCCGCATGTTTGGCTTCATTCAGGGCTTCCGCTACTTTGCTGTAACGGCGGGTCAGCACCTGGCGCATGGCGGCGTAATCGTCACCCGGCGTGATACCTTCAATATTGAAACGCCGGTACTCGGCGTTCTGCATTTTGTGGTGGTGAAAGACCACGCACGAGGCCTGCGTAGCTTCGCCCGCTGTGTGGGAAATATCAAAACACTCCACCCGCAAAGCGTCGAGATTGTCCAGCGTCAAATCCAGTGCCTCGGCCAGAGCCCGGGTGCGTGCCTGCTGCGAGCCTTCTTCGGCCAACAAGCGGGCCAGTTGCAGAGCCGCGTTGGTTTGGGCCATGTCCAACCAGGCGCGGCGTTGTTCGCGCGGCTGGTGGATCGCGCTGACTTTAAAACCCACCTGCTCCGACAGCGCCTTGAGCAGGCTCTTGCTCACCGGCTCGCTGACAATCAGCGTGGGGGGCATAGGGACATCAATGTAATGCTGCGCCAAAAATGCTTCGAGGACTTGCACTTCAATCGAGTCGAGGCGGGCCTCGGCGCCCGCTGGGGTTTCCGTGCCGCTGCCCAATTCAGCGCTGACATCCGCGTTCATTTCGATTTCAATTTCGTCCGCCAGGCCCACGGCATCTTCCACATGTACGGGGAAGTACGGCCTGTCCCCCAGATGGCGCCCACCGCGCACCATGGCCAGGTTGACGCAGGCCTTGCCGCCTTGCACCTTGACGGCCAGGATGTCCACGTCGCGGTCTTCCACGTTGTCCATGGCCTGCTGGTGCAACACCTTGGATAATGCGGCCACTTGGTTGCGCAGCTCGGCGGCTTGTTCGAATTCCAGTTTGTCGGAGTGCGCCATCATGCGCGACTCCAGATGTCGCATCACCTCCTTGGCGTCGCCGCGCAAAAATTTCTCGGCATTGGCCACATCCTCCGCATAGTCCTGGGCCGAGATATGGCCCACGCACGGCGCTGAGCAACGTTTGATCTGGTACAGCAAGCAGGGCCTGCTGCGGTTGCCGAAGACCGGGTCTTCACACGTGCGCAGGCGAAA
>NZ_JANXUQ010000268.1 GCF_025356155.1 Rhodoferax sp.
GGTGAAACGGGTAGGGCGCATGGTGCTCAACCGCAATCCCGACAACTTCTTCGCAGAAACCGAACAGGTAGCCTTCTGCACTGCGCACGTAGTACCCGGCATTGATTTCTCCAACGACCCGCTGCTGGCAGGGCGCATTCACTCGTATGTGGACACGCAGATTACGCGCTTGGGCGGTCCCAACTTTCACGAAATCCCAATCAATGCGCCGATAGCACAGGTGCATAACAACCAGCGCGATGGCATGCACCGCCAGGCCATTCCACGTGGTCGTGTGTCCTACGAGCCAAATTCGCTGGGGGGCGGTTGTCCTTTTCAGGCCGGCGCTGCGCAAGGTTTTGTGACCGTTCCGGAGCGCCTAGCCGCACAAAAAGACCATACCAAAGTGCGTGCCAAGCCTGAGAAATTCGCAGACCACTACACGCAGGCCACCCTGTTTTTTGATAGTCAGACCGCTAACGAACAGGCCCATATCGTGGCGGCCTATCGGTTTGAGCTCAGCAAGTTGACGGTGCCCGCCATCCGCCAGCGCATGGTCGCGTCGTTGCGCAATGTGTCCGAAGGCTTAGCAAGCCAGATTGCCGAAGGTCTGGGAATGACCCCCCTGCCAGACGCTCTGCCCAAGGCCATTCAAACTGTGGCAGAGCCCGAGATCAAGGTCTCACCCGCTTTGTCATTGATGGACAGGGGGCCTGATGACTCCATAGCGGCCCGCAAGGTTGCGATCCTCGTGGCCCACGGCATGGCTGGCGAAGATGCACTTGCGGTACACACGAGCCTCTTTGACAACGGTGCCGTTCCACGTTTTGTTGCGCCACGCATTGGCCCGGTCAAGACGACAGACGGTCACGCAGTCGAGGCGGATGCCTCACTGGAGAGCGAACCTGGTGTTTTGTTTGACGCCCTGGTGTTGCCAGATGGGTCCGAAGCGGTAGAAACCTTGTCCAAGGATGCGCACACGATGGAGTTCATCAAAGACCAGTACCGGCACGGCAAAACCTTGCTGGTATTGGGAGCTTCTCGTGTATTGCTGAAGATGGCCGGTGTAGAGCAAAAACTGCCGGACGGCAGTGACGACCCTGGGATCGTGATTGCAGACAGCGCCAGTTCGGAGGCGATGGCGGTATTCATGGGCGCGATGACCCAACACCGGCATCCGCAGCGGGAAACCGATCCACTGCGGGGTTAGATGCAATCAACACAACACAACGCAACTCAACTAGAAACATGCATTGCAGATGAAAGTCTGCAATCCCCAGATTGCGATCCTTCGGACCGTAATACCCTCCGTGCAAATACCTGAACGGCTTGTCAAAACTTATGGAGCAGCTGAGCAACTGGGCAACCAGCTTTGGTGACGGCTTCGGTGCACCGAACCCCTTTCTACACCCGCTTCCAACCTATTGCGCGGGCGCATATTGGCGCCAGGGGCCAGGGGGCTGGCTGAGGCGGTCTTCAATTACCGCAAGCACATCCCGGTTCCAACCCATTCCAATGTGGCTGCTATCGACTTCGATGTCATGTACCAGCTTGGTCCGTTTGTCGTGGCGACAGGTTTGCCACGCAACCACACCATCAGACCGGCTGTAGATTGACGTGGTGCGCATGGGAGGTGGTGTACGCAGGCGTTGGCTCAGCGTCGCATCCATAGCAGGCGAACTGCCGCCCAGCAAGCGGTAGAGCCAGCCCACGTTAGTGTGGTCAGCCGCCGCGTTGAAGGGCGTTCCCAACGTGATCACCTGTCGAATGCCTGGCGCCATCAACTTGCCAATTTCGCGTGCGTAAAGGCCACCCAGGCTCCAACCGATCAGCGTGGCCTGCTGGGTGTGGCCCGCAAGCAAATCAACGACTTGCAATTTCAAGGTTTGCAGCCAAGCGTCGAGATCACCTTTGGGGCCGGTGTTAAACCCCTGGCCCCAGTCGTACGCGTCGTAGCCCAGCGCGCGGCAGTAAGCGCGCAAGGGAGCCACGGACTTCCCGTCTGCGCCCAGCCCCGGGAAGATGACGACCGGATGCCCGTCGCCGGGTTTCACATCGTCTGACTTGCCGAGCTTGTGCTGGGCAAATTCCATAGCTGCACGGAAAGGCTCTGTACCCAGCAATGCCAGAGGAGGGCGTTGAATGGAATGGGTTGTAATGTGCTTCATTTGTGATATTGGCTGATCAACAGCCTCATAGTTGTGTGCCAATAAGCGAGACCAGCACCTCAATCACACGCTCCTCAAGAGGACGTGCAAGCCACTGCGCGTGTGTCATCCGATGCGACTTCGCAAGATCCGCCTCGAATGTGGCGGTCTGCTCGGTCGCGAAGGCCGCGTCGACAACGTTCAGTGTCGCTTCGTCGTTGAGCCTGAAGGAACGGTTGTCGAAGTTTGTTGAACCCACCGAGACCAGGATGCCGTCAACGATCATCACTTTGCAGTGGTACATGGTGGGCTCGTATTCCGCG
>NZ_JANXUQ010000309.1 GCF_025356155.1 Rhodoferax sp.
TGAGCTTCAAGGCCCAGCGCCTGGGCAACCGCGTGCTGAACGTGCTGGCCCGCAAGCAGACGCAAGCGCCGCCGGCCACGGTGGGCCCGGCAACGGTCAAAGAACAGGTCATCCACTTCATCAACAAGAAGATGCCGGGCAACCTGCCCAAGCGATCGGCCCGTGCCCTGCTGGACATTGAGGACAAGGATTACGTCCCCATCATCCGCAACCCCAAGACCACGACGTCGGAGACCGAGGCAGTGTTCTATTTCCCCGGCTGCGGCTCTGAGCGCCTGTTCAGCCAGGTGGGCTTGGCCACGCAGGCCATGCTGTGGCATGCTGGCGTGCAAACCGTGCTGCCGCCGGGTTATCTGTGTTGCGGCTACCCGCAGCGCGGCTCGGGTCAGTTCGACAAGGCCGAGAAGATCATCACCGACAACCGTGTGTTGTTCCACCGCGTGGCCAATACACTGAACTACCTGGACATCAAGACTGTGGTGGTCAGCTGTGGCACCTGTTACGACCAGCTGCAGGGTTATGAATTCGACAAGATATTCCCGGGCTGCCGCATCGTCGACATCCATGAATACCTGCTGGAAAAGAACATCACCTTGGGCGCAGCCTCGGGTGGCGGATATCTGTACCATGACCCTTGTCACAGTCCGATGAAGCTGCAGGAGCCGATGAAGACGGTCAAGGCGCTGGTGGGTGACGGCGTGCTGGAGAGCAAGCGCTGCTGCGGCGAGAGCGGTGGCCTGGCTACGTCGCGCCCCGATGTATCGACCCAGATCCGCTTCCGCAAGGAAGAGGAAATCCGCAAGGGCGAAACGGCGCTGCGCGAAGCTGGCACCGTGCAGGCCGACCAGAACGTCAAAATTCTGACATCCTGCCCGAGCTGCCTGATGGGCCTGAACCGTTACCAGGACGATTTGAAGTCTGGCCTGCTGGAGGCGGATTACATCGTTGTGGAGATGGCCAACCAGATTCTGGGCAAGGAATGGCTGCCGGAGTATGTGGCCACAGCCAATGCGGGGGGCATTGAGCGGGTGCTGGTGTAAGTATTCATAACAAAGGCAAGCCCCACCATGGCAGGATTGACAACGGGTTCCCCTACACCGCAGGACATAACGGTTCATGGCCAGTCGCGGGTGTTGGAAATTACGTTCTCGGACGGTGCAAACTTCCGCATTCCGTTTGAGCTGATGCGCGTGTACTCGCCGTCGGCCGAGGTGCAGGGGCACGGCCCAGGTCAAGAGACGCTGCAAACCGGCAAGCGCGATGTTGAACTGGAGGCGCTGGAGCCCATCGGCAACTATGCCGTGCAGCCCCGTTTTTCGGACGGGCACGACACCGGCATCTTCTCCTGGGATTACCTGTATTTTCTAGGTTCGCAGCAAGAACGTCTGTGGAGCGACTACGCGGACCGCCTCAAGGCGGAGAATGTCGACCGCGACGCCCCCATGGTGGCAAAATCAGGGAATGCCTGCGCCAGTCATTGATCTTACAAATGCTATTGAAATAATAGCGGCTCACGTAGTTTCTACGAGGGCTACAGGCTGTTTTTACCCACACCAATAGTATGACAACAACACATTTTGGCTTCAAATCGGTAGACGAGGCGGAGAAAGCACGGCACGTGCGCGGCGTTTTTGACTCTGTCGCGCCCAAATACGATGTGATGAACGACCTCATGTCCATGGGCCTGCACCGCGCGTGGAAGGCGTACACCGTGCTGGTGGCCAACCTACAAGAGGGAGACAAAGCGCTGGACATCGCTGGCGGTACGGGCGATCTGGCCCTGGCGTTTTCCAAGAAGGTGGGCGCTACAGGGCAAGTGGTGCACACCGACATCAATGCGGCCATGTTGAGCACAGGGCGCAATCGCCTGATCGATGAAGGCGTGACCTTGCCCACGCTGGTGTGTGATGCCGAAAAACTACCTTTTTCGGACAACTACTTCAACCTGGTCAGCGTGGCTTTTGGCTTGCGCAACATGACCCATAAGGATGTGGCGCTGGCCGAGATGAACCGGGTGCTCAAGCCGGGTGGCAAATTGCTGGTGCTGGAATTTTCAAAGGTTGCGGCACCTCTGGAAAAGATATACGACTGGTATTCGTTCAAGGTGCTGCCCAAGTTGGGCAAGCTGGTTGCGGGTGATGACTCCAGCTACCAATACTTGGCCGAATCGATTCGCATGCACCCTGGTCAGGCTGAATTGAAAGCCATGATGCACAAAGGGGGTTTTGGTCATGTGGATTACCACAACCTCACGGGCGGTGTCGTGGCATTGCATGTTGGAATCAAGTGTTAAGGCTTGTGAATTTCGCAACGATCCCCACCTAACGAGTTCCCTTGGAGTCAATATGAAAATTTGGACGGTCTTTTTGGTTGCCACCTTGGCACTGGCTAGCATCAATGCCGAGGCTGCGCGTCGGCTGGGGGGCGGCAAGTCGGTTGGCAAGCAATCGTCCAATGTCACACAGCGGGAGGCCACGCCAGCTGCACCGGCTGCACCCAGTCAGGGGATGGCCAATGCGTCACCCAAACCTGCACCGGCAGCGCCGCCAGTTGCTGCCAAGCGGCCTTGGGGCGCCATGCTGGGCGGCTTGGCTGCTGGCCTGGGGCTCGCTTGGCTTGCACACTCTTTGGGTATGGGAGCTGGCATGGGTCAATTTCTAATGTTCGCTTTGTTGGCCATGGTTGTGGTGATGGGCATCGGCTGGTTCATGCGTCGCCGTGCCGCATCTACCGGTCCACAGGGCGGACCTTTTGCGTTCCAGGGCGCAGGCAATGCGGGTGGCGTGCCGGTGGCGGAGGCTAAGCCTTACAGCCCGGACCATGTCGGCAACGACGCGTCTGCGCGCCCTTGGGAGCGCAGCAGCATGGCGTTTGAGGCGTCCAATCCAACGGGTTCTGCATCACTGATCGGATCGGCCCTGACGGGCTCCCAGAAATGGGGTGTTCCTGCAGGCTTTGACAGCGAGGGATTTCTGGCTGCAGCAAAAACCAATTTCGTGACCCTGCAAGTTGCCTGGGACAAATCAGACATCCCGGCTCTGCGCGCGATGATGACCGACACCATGTTGGTCGAAATCCAGACCCAATTGGCAGAACGCGAGGCGCAACACGGTGCCAACCCCAATCGTACCGATGTGGTGATGTTGGAAGCCCGTTTGCTGGGCATCGAAGAGACTCCCGAAGAGTACCTCGCCAGCGTAGAGTTCTCCGGCATGATTCGTGAAGAACCATCGGCTGGGCCAAGCCCGTTCCGTGAGGTTTGGAACATGACGAAGCCCGTGAGCGGTAGCCGCGGCTGGCTGGTTGCCGGCGTGCAAGCTCTGCAATAAGCCAACACCGAAACCGAGGCGCGCAAGCCGGGGGGTGCGCCATAATCCAGCATGGCAACACAGTCCCCTTTTTCGAGGCTGGAGGGTTTCCTCCAGAATCTCAATCTCCCGTTCACGCCGCCTGCTTGGGCCATCGACGAAGTGCATCGGCGCGTCGTTTTACTGCTCAATCATGTCCTGATGCAGGAGCCTCAGGCCATGGAGCGCCTGACGCGGCAAAAGGGAAACGTTGTGCGCACGCAATGGCGCAGCATGACTTTTATGGTTGTGGTGACGCCCGCCGGTTTGCTGGATGTGGCTGCGCCTGACGCGCAAGCGGATTTGGCGCTGGTCATCACGGAAGAATCTCCGCTGGCGATTGCCCAAAGCCTGATGGCGGGGCAAAAGCCCGGTGTGCGCATCGAAGGCGATGTGCAGTTGGCCGCCGATGTCAGCTGGCTGATCGACCATGTCCGCTGGGATCTGGAAGAGGACGTGGCACGCTTGTTGGGCGATGCGCCCGCCCACGGAATAATGCAAGCCGCCGGCGCGATGGCGCATGCCGTCAGGCAGTTTGCGGGCCGCGGTGGCGCAAAGGATACAGCTGACGGATCATCTGCATGAGCCGCCTGCATCGCATTTTTTTTATAGCCTGGGTGGTGTTTCGCTACGGACTCGATGAACTAGTCCTGAGCGGGTTCAACAAGCCTTGGCTGCGGCGACTGATCTGGTTGCTGACGATAGGCCGCAATCTGGATGCGCCACGCGGTCAACGTTTGCGAGAAGCGCTGGAGCGCTTAGGCCCCATTTTCGTTAAATTTGGCCAGGTGTTATCGACCCGCCGCGATCTTCTACCGCTAGACATTGCCGACGAGTTGGCGAAGTTACAGGATCGGGTGCCACCTTTTCCCTCGGAAGTGGCGGTGGCCACCATTGAGCGCGCTTTGCGCAAGCCGCTCAACGAGATTTTTGTGTCGTTCGAACGCGAACCCGTAGCAAGCGCCTCTATCGCGCAGGTGCATTTCGCGGTGATGCGGGATCGCCATGGACAGGACCGCGAAGTGGCCGTCAAGGTGCTGCGCCCCGGCATGCTGGTGGCCATCGAAAAAGATCTGCAGTTGATGCGCATGATGGCGGGCTGGGTGGACAGCCTTTCGTCAGAGGGCAAACGTCTGCGCCCGCGCGAAGTGGTCGCAGAATTTGACAAACACCTGCACGACGAGCTGGACCTGGTGCGCGAAGCCTCCAGCGCGGCCCAGTTGCGCCGCAATATGGATAGCCTGCAGTTGGTGCTCATTCCGGAAATACATTGGGACCTGTGCACCACCGAAGTAATGGTCATGGAGCGTATGTACGGCGTTCCGATCAGCCAGGTTGAGCGGCTGCGCGAAGCCGGGGTGGACATGCCCAAACTGGCGCGCGATGGCGTGACGATTTTCTTTACCCAGGTATTTCGCGATGGCTTCTTCCACGCCGACATGCACCCGGGCAATATCCAGGTCAGCCTCGACCCGAAGACATTCGGGCGATACATCTCGCTGGACTTTGGCATCGTGGGCACGTTGACCGAGTCCGACAAAGACTATCTGGCGCAAAATTTCACGGCCTTCTTTCGTCGTGACTACAAACGTGTGGCGGAGTTGCACATCGAGTCTGGATGGGTGCCACGCACCACTCGACCGGATGAGCTGGAAGCTGGCATTCGTTCCGTCTGTGAACCCTACTTTGACAGGCCACTGAAGGAGATTTCGTTGGGACTGCTGCTCATGCGCCTGTTCCAGATATCACGGCGCTTCCAGGTCGAAATCCAGCCGCAATTGGTATTGTTGCAAAAAACGCTGCTCAATATTGAGGGCCTGGGGCGTGAGCTCGACCCCGATCTGGATCTGTGGGCTACTGCCAAACCGTTTTTGGAACAGTGGATGTTGGGTCAGGTGGGGCCGCAGAAGCTGTTGGACCAGCTCAAAGCCCAGGCGCCACACTACGCCAAGCTATTGCCCGAGTTGCCCATGCTGCTGAACAATTTCTTGCGCGGTAGCCGTAACGATTCCAGTAGAGCGATCGAGGAATTGCTGCAAGAGCAGCGACGCACCAACAAACTGTTGCAGGGGCTGGTTTACGCTGTGATGGGCTTTGCGCTGGGAATGGTCGTCATGCAATTGGTAATTCGGGTTCGGCTGTTTTAGCCAGCGGCCTATAATTGAAGGCTTTGCAACTTGAAGCCGAGCTTTCCATCCATGCCTATATACGCCTACAAATGCGAGTCCTGCGGGTTTGCCAAGGACGTATTGCAGAAAATGTCCGACGCGCCGCTGGACGTTTGTCCTGCATGTTCCAAGGCCTCGTTCAAAAAACAAGTCACCGCTGCCGGCTTTCAGCTCAAGGGCTCTGGTTGGTACGCTACTGATTTCAAGGGCGGCAGCGCAGCAACGCCCGCTTCGGCGTCTTCGCCGGAAGTCGGCTCTGCGGCACCCGCCAGTGAGCCCGTTGCCGCCAAACCGGACGCAACACCACCCGCTGGGGCGGCGCCCGCCGCATCCGGTTCCTGATTTTGTCTTCCACCGAGCCGGGGGTGTCTGTGCCTTTCAAGAAATACATGCTGACCGGGTTAATGGTGTGGTTGCCGCTGGCGATCACGATCTGGGTGCTGTCTTGGCTGGTCAAATCGCTGGATGGTGTATTGGGTGGCGTGTTGTTCGGCTTTGCCGCCGTGGCGCCCGCAAGCATGGCCTCCGGGATTGGGCGTTTGGGCAGTATCCCTGGCCTGGGAGTCCTGATAGTGGCAGCCTTTATGTTTGTGACCGGGGCCTTGGTGTCCAACGTCGCCGGACGCTGGTTACTCAAGCAATGGGACGGCTTGTTTACCCGCATACCCATCGTCAAATCCATTTACAACAGCGTCAAGAAAGTATCGGACACGCTGTTTTCCAGCAATGGCAATGCGTTTCGCACGGCGCTGTTGATCCAGTACCCGCGCGCGGGCAGCTGGACGATTGCATTCCAAACCGGGACACCCACCGGCGAAGTGGCGACGCACCTGGGTGCTGATTTCGTCAGCGTGTACGTGCCCACCACGCCCAATCCAACCAGCGGCTTTTTCCTGATACTGCCGCGCGCGGATGTGATTGAGTTGGACATGAGTGTGGACCAGGCGCTCACCTACGTGATCTCCATGGGCTCCGTTCCCCCTGTCGCGCACTTGCCTCCCAAGGCAGCCGTGCACAAATCCTCTTAGTTTGCGAAACCCGCTGCCTTTTTTGGCGGCGCATTGAAAGATAGCTATGGCCATGCGTTCTCATTATTGCGGTCTGGTGACCGAAGCCCAAATGGGCGAAACCGTCTCTCTGTGCGGCTGGGTTAATCGCCGGCGCGACCACGGCGGCGTTATTTTTGTCGATTTGCGCGACCGTGAAGGCTACGTGCAGGTGGTATGCGACCCTGACCGCGCCGACATGTTTGCAGCGGCCGAAGGCCTGCGCAACGAGTTCTGCATCCAGGTCAAAGGGCTGGTCCGTGCACGCCCCGAGGGCACGGTCAATGAAGGCCTCAAGAGCGGCAAGATTGAAGTGCTGTGCCACGAACTCGTGGTGCTCAACCCCTCTGTCACGCCTCCGTTTCAGCTGGATGACGACAACCTGAGTGAGACCACCCGCCTGACCCACCGCGTGCTGGACCTGCGCCGCCCGTACATGCAAAACAACCTGATGCTGCGCTACCGCGTGTCGATGGAAGTGCGCAAGTTCCTGGACGCCAATGGTTTTGTGGACATCGAAACCCCGATGCTGACCAAGTCCACGCCCGAAGGTGCGCGCGACTACCTGGTGCCCAGCCGTGTGCACGATGGCCATTTCTTCGCGTTGCCCCAGTCGCCCCAGTTGTTCAAGCAGTTGCTGATGGTGGCCGGCTTTGACCGCTACTACCAGATCACCAAATGCTTCCGCGACGAAGACCTGCGAGCCGACCGCCAGCCCGAATTCACACAGATCGATATCGAAACATCCTTCCTGGGTGAAGAAGAAATTCGCGACATCTTCCAGGGCATGATCAAAACCGTTTTCCAGAACACCATCAAGGTGGACCTGGGCGACTTCCCGGTCATGAGCTACCAGGAAGCCATGCACCGCTACGGTTCCGACAAGCCCGATCTGCGCGTGAAGCTCGAGTTCACCGAAGTGACCGACGTGATGGCGGATGTGGACTTCAAGGTCTTCTCTGGCGCCGCCACGATGAAAGGTGGCCGCGTGGTCGCGCTGCGCGTACCCGGTGGATCGGTCGAAGGCGGCGGCATCAGCCGTGGCGAGATCGACGCTTACACTGAATTCGTCAAGATCTATGGCGCAAAGGGCCTGGCCTATATCCGCGTCAACGACCTGTCCAAGGGTCGTGACGGCTTGCAAAGCCCTATCGTCAAGAACATCCACGACAAGGCGTTGACCGCCGTGCTGGAGCGCTCCGGCGCGCAAAATGGCGACCTGATCTTCTTCGGCGCCGACAAGGCCAAGATCGTCAACGACGCCATCGGTGCGCTGCGCCTGAAGGTCGGACACAGCGACTTTGGCAAGAAAAACGGCTTGTTCGAAAAGGGCTGGCGCCCAATGTGGGTCGTCGATTTCCCGATGTTCGAGTTCGACGAAGAAGCCCAACGCTACACGGCGACCCACCACCCGTTCACGGCACCCAAAGACGGCCACGAAGACTGGATGGTCACTGCCCCTGAGAAATGCATTTCCAAGGGCTACGACATGGTCCTGAACGGCTGGGAAATGGGCGGCGGCTCCGTGCGTATCCACCGCGCCGATGTGCAGCAAAAAGTGTTCGACGCACTGAAGATCACGCCCGAAGAAGCCCAACTCAAATTCGGCTTTCTGCTGGACGCGCTGCAGTACGGCGCACCTCCGCACGGCGGCTTGGCCTTTGGCCTGGACCGCATCGTCACGTTGATGACCGGCGCCGAGTCCATCCGCGACGTGATTGCCTTCCCCAAGACCCAGCGCGCCCAGTGTTTGTTGACACAGGCTCCCAGCCCTGTGGACGAGAAGCAGTTGCGCGAGTTGCACATCCGTCTGCGCACCCCCGAGACGGCTAAAACTGCCTAAGATGCGGCTTGGTGCACAATGAAAGGGCGCTCCTGTAGTGCCCTTTTTCATGCCCAAGTCCCATGCCCGAGCCCTTCAAAATTCCCCAATCCGTGCTGGTGGTGATTTACACCCCGGCGCTGGACGTCTTGGTGCTCCGCCGCACGGACGGTGACGGCCTGGGCGCGGAGTATTGGCAATCGGTGACCGGCAGCAAAGACAGCCTGGAAGAGGGTTGGCGGCATACCGCCGAGCGCGAGGTTACTGAGGAAACTGGCATCGTGTGCACGCCCGAAGCGGCGGACCGTGCCACATTGACCGATTGGCAACTGGAGAATATCTATGACATCTATCCACAGTGGCTGCACCGCTATGCGCCTAGCGTGACGCGCAACACCGAACGACTTTTTGGCCTGTGCGTGGTGGAACAGTTCCCAGTGCGTCTCAGTCCGCGCGAACACACGGCCTACCAGTGGCTGCCGTACCAACAAGCGGCCGAATTGTGTTTTTCTCCGTCGAATGCAGAAGCCATCCTGCAGCTCCCGTGGTTTGCCGCACAGGTTGCTTTGAATGAAAAGGGAACCGAATGACACTGGTGCGTATCGCCACCTACAACATCCACAAAGGCGTGCAAGGCATTGGTCCGGCGCGGCGTTTGGAGATCCACAACCTGGGCCATGCCGTCGAACAGCTGGACGCCGACATCGTGTGCCTGCAAGAGGTGCGCAAAATGCACCGGCGAGAGGCAGAATACTTTACCCATTGGCCCGAATTGCCCCAAGCTGACTATCTCGCGCCAGAGGGGTATACCGCTGTGTACCGCACCAACGCACACACACGCCATGGCGAGCATGGCAATGCCATGCTGTCACGCTGGCCGGTGGTGTCGCACCAACACGAAGACATGTCGGACCATCGATTTGAGCAGCGGGGTTTGCTGCACTCTGAGGTGGTGGTCCATGGATGTGCGGTGCACGTGATCGTCGTACATCTGGGGTTGATCAAGGCCAGCCGCGTGCGCCAGCTTGCGCAATTGCAACAGTACATTGCCCGCGAAATTCCATCGAATGCAGCGGTTGTCGTTGCGGGCGATTTCAACGATTGGGGCAGCACGGTGCAACGCGCGTTGGGCGCGGCAGGTCTGGTGGCATTTACCCAGCAAAAGGTCGCCACATTTCCGTCGCGGCTGCCTGTAGTGCAGCTCGACCATGTGTATGCCAGAGGGCTTACTCCCTTGGGTTTGCATGTGCCGCGCGGGCGGATCTGGGGGCGCATGTCTGACCATCTACCGCTGATCGCCGAATTCGACATGCCTTCGAACGCCACGTGACTGCACCACAGCTGAAAGAGGGTCACCACGTCCGACTTTTGCAGGGTGGTTCAGAGTTCTTTCCGGCCCTGATCGCGGCTATCGACGCCAGCGTCCATGAAGTGTGGCTGGAAACCTATATCTACAACTTTGATACGGCAGGTGAGCAAGTTGCTGTCGCGCTGGAGCGTGCCGCATTGCGTGGGGTCCGCGTGTATTTGGTAATGGACGGCATCGGCACCCCCCATATTCCCGAGGTGTGGGCCGAACGCCTTTCAAAAGCCAATGTGCGCTGGCACCGGTTCTCACCTTTGGGGCGTTGGGGTCTGCTGGTGCCGGTAGTTTGGCGCCGCCTGCACCGCAAGCTGTGCGTGGTCGATAGACATACTGCATTTTGCGGTGGCATCAACATACTGGATGACTACTTCGATCTTGGCTATGGCGTATTGGAGTCACCACGTTTTGATTTTGCGGTGGCCGTCGAAGGCCCCTTGGTGGCCGACACCTACCGCGCTATGGTGCAGTTTTGGGATCGCATGGAGATCACCCGCCAACTGAAGCAAATGGACTTTAAGGATGCGCGGCACACATGGAAGGATTCCAAACGGTCGGCAGCCTCAGTAGGCATGGTGCAAACTGACCGTGGCGACGTGGCCCGCGCCGGCATGAGCGCCATGCTGGTCTTGCGCGACAACCTGCGCAACCGCAACCGCATCGAACGCACCTACCGCAAGGCCATTGCGGGCGCCCGTTCCGAAGTGCTGATCGCCAATGCCTACTTCTTGCCGGGCGGCAACTTGCGCCGGGCGCTTATCCAAGCCGCCAAGCGGGGCGTGCGCGTGCGTTTGCTGTTGCAGGGGCGTTATGAGTATTTCATGCAGTACCACGGCGCCCGCACGGTGCTGGGCGTGCTGCTAGCCGCAGGCATTGAGATACATGAATATTCAGTTGGCTTTCTGCATGCCAAAGTGGCGGTGGTGGACGGTCGTTGGGCAACCGTGGGTTCGTCCAACCTGGACCCATTGAGTTTGTTGCTGGCGCGTGAGGCTAATGTGGTGGTTGACGATGTGCCGTTTGCCCAATCCTTGCGTGCCTGTTTGGAGGTTGCCATGAACACGCAGGGTCAGCAACTGAATGCCCAGACCTTTGCGCAGCGCCCTTGGCGCCAGCGCGCGTTGGACCGGTTGGCATTTGGCGTGATGCGCCTGTTGCTCCTTTTGGCAGGCCGTCGCTACTAAATTGATAGCTACCCACGCAGTCGACACGAGGGCTAGAAGCTAAAAACCCTACTGCTCAAAGGCTGGTAGTATTCCTGCAATGCTAATGAAAACACCGACACCCATGAACCCAACCGACACCGATGAGGGAACCCCCGTTTCCGTCAAAATCCGAGAGCGCCTGATAGCTGCCCGCAAACGGTTCCATGCCAACGACAACATCGCCGAATTTGTGACGCCGGATGATTTGGAAAAATTGCTGGACGAGGTTGAAGTCAAGATGAAGGGTGTGCTGGACAGTCTTGTCATCGACACCGTCAGCGACCACAACACCGACAACACGGCCCGCCG
>NZ_JANXUQ010000314.1 GCF_025356155.1 Rhodoferax sp.
GAGGTCGATGATGCAATCTATCAAATGAACCACAGGCCACGTAAATGTCTGGGCTACCGTACCCCGCATGAGGTCTTCTATGGCCTGGAGACGCGTCCGCTTAAACTACCTACTGATGCGCTTTGTAGTTGAATCCGCGAGAAAAAAGGCCTGTAGCCCTCGTGGAATATACGTTTTCAGCTATCTAAAAGATAGCGTGCATCCTCACGTCACTCCCGCCGAGCAGCCTTCTACCGCTTGCGCAAGGCCTGCGTGTCGCGCGCCAGTTGGGTCACACTAGCCCAATCGCCTTGCGCTATCGCAGCAGCCGGCACCAGCCAAGAGCCGCCCACACAGACCACGTTGGGTAGCGCCAAAAATTCCGGCGCGTTCCGCAAGGTCACACCGCCGGTGGGGCAAAACTTGACGTCAAAGAACGGGCCGCTCCAGGCCTTGAGCATGGCCGGGCCGCCGGCCTGCATGGCGGGGAAGAATTTGAGTTCGGTGAAGCCGTCTTCCTGCGCCATCATGATCTCGCTGCCCGTAGCCACGCCCGGCAGCAGCGCCAGACCCGCATCGCGGCAGGCTTGACCCACGGCGCTGGTGTAACCGGGGCTCACGGCAAAACGGGCGCCGGCGCGGGCCGCGGCCTGGGCATCGGCCTTGGAGCGCACCGTGCCCGCGCCGACCACGGCCTCGGGAACGTCGCGGGCGATGGCTTCAATGCAGGCCAGCGCCTGCGGTGTGCGCAGAGTCACTTCGAGCATGCGAATGCCGCCGGCCACCAGTGCCCGCGCCATGGGCACTGCGTGCGCAACATCGTTCAACACGATCACTGGAATGACGGGGGCGTCCTGCATCACTTGCAGGGCGGTAAAAGAGGTGCTTGTTGTCATGGTGTTTTCTTTAGCGTGGTGGGGACAGAACAGCGGGCTTTCACAGCCAACTGCAAGCGCCCTCTTCTGCCGTCAGCGCATTGCGGCGCATGCCGGCAAAGAGTTCGCGCCCCATGCCAATACCGTTGGACGTGCGCAAAGCCTGGGGCATGGCCGCCAAGGGGCGTGCGTCCCACTCTGCCGCGTCGACGAGCACCTGCAGCGTGCCCACATTGGCATCCAGACGGATCACATCGCCATCTCGCACCTTGGCCAGGGGTCCGCCCGCTGCCGCCTCGGGCGATACGTGGATGGCCGCCGGCACCTTGCCCGATGCGCCACTCATGCGGCCATCGGTCACAAGTGCCACTTTGAAACCCTTGCCCTGCAACACCGCCAACGGGGGCGTGAGCTTGTGCAGTTCGGGCATGCCGTTGGCCTTGGGGCCTTGCCAGCGCACGACACAAATCAGGTCGTGGTTGAGCTCGTTGGCGTGGAAGGCGTGGTGCAAGGCGTCTTGCGAATCAAAAACGCGGCATGGCGCTTCGATGACATGGCGGTCGTCCGGCACAGCAGACACCTTGATGACGCTGCGCCCCAAATTGCCCAACAAGAGTTTGAGACCACCACTGGCACTGAAAGGATTACCGGCCGGGCGCACCACGGTCTCGTCCTTGCTGGGGCCGGCATCCTGCCACTGCAAACTGCCCTCAGCATTGGCTGAGGGAATGGCGGTGTATTCGCGCAAGCCGCCCGCCCGCACGGTCAGCACATCGGCGTGCAGGTAGCCAGCGTCCAGCAGTTCGCGGATCACAAAACCCGGGCCACCAGCCGCCTGGAACTGGTTCACATCGGCGCTGCCATTCGGGTAGACGCGTGTCAACAAGGGCACGACCTCCGACAAATCCGAAAAATCATTCCAGTCGATGACAATGCCTGCGGCACGGGCCACCGCCACCCAGTGGATCAGGTGGTTGGTCGAGCCACCGGTCGCCATCAGGGCCACCATGGCATTGACGATGCAGCGCTCGTCAACAAGCTTGCCAATCGGAGCGAATCTCTGGCTCTTGGTGATGCCCAATACAGTGCGCACCGCCTCGCGCGTCAGCTCGGTGCGCACATCGGCACCGGGGTTGATGAAGGCCGTTCCCGGCACATGCAGGCCCATGGCTTCGAGCAACATCTGGTTGCTGTTGGCCGTTCCGTAAAACGTGCAAGTGCCCGGGCCATGGTAGGCAGCAGACTCGGCCTCCAGCAATTCGGAGCGGCCGACCAGCCCTTGTGCAGCCTTCTCGCGCACCTTGGCCTTGTCGTTGTTGGACAGGCCCGACGTCATCGGGCCGGCGGGCACAAACACCATGGGCAGATGGCCAAAGTGCAGCGCACCGATCAGCAAACCGGGCACGATCTTGTCGCACACGCCCAGCATCAACGCGCAGTCGAACACATCGTGGCTCAGCGAAATGGCGGTAGCCATGGCGATGGCGTCGCGGCTGAACAGGCTCAGCTCCATGCCAGCCGTGCCTTGCGTGACACCGTCGCACATTGCGGGCACGCCACCGGCCACCTGCGCCGTGGCGCCGTGCTTGCGGGCTTCTTGCTTAATGAGGTCGGGGTAGTGCTGCAACGGTGCGTGGGCCGACAGCATGTCGTTGTAGGCATTGACGATGCCAATGTTGGAGCCCTTCTCGGCCACGATGCGGAATTTATCGATACCGGTTACACGCGCTTTGTCGCCGTCCGGCATGGCGGCAAAGGCATGGGCCACGTTGGCACAACCCATGCGCTCAGCACCCGGCTTGCGGTCCGCCGCCGCGTCCATCTGCTCCAGGTAAGCACTGCGCGACGGCAAACTGCGCGCGCGGATGCGGTCGGTGACAGCGAGTACAACGGGATGGATGGAGACGGGATGTGGCATGGGTTGATGTAACAATATTACGGATTCAATGGTAACTTGGTTACTTCTCTTTTGGTGCAACTTTAGTTACCAGCGTGGTACAAGTTTGAGGAAGATTGCCAGTGGACCATGCTCTTGGCTTGCAACATTTGGTGGCATTTTGACCAGGGATGTTGCAATTAACCGAGGGTTTCCCCCGAGGGGCAAGACTAGTATCAGGTCTTCAATTTTTTGAAAGAACCCAGATGTCCATGCAACCTCCTTTCTTTGGTAAACGCCCCGAGACTCCGGCCAACAACACGAACAACAGCACCAACACCCGACCCGGCGGTTTATCGGGGTCCAGCAGCAACAGCGGCATGGGTATGGGCACAGCCGCTCAAGCCACTGCACCCGCAGCGCCACCGGTTGCCGCTGCTCCCGCACCAGCAGCCGTGCAAACATCAGGCGCACCCACCAAAGAAGGCGGCAGCAAGCTGACCGTGGGACCGAATATCAAACTCAAGGGCGTTGAAATTACCGACTGCGACACGCTGGTGGTCGAGGGCACGGTCGAAGCAACCATGGATTCGCGCGTGATGCACATCACAGAGATCGGCGCATTTAAAGGCTCAGCCGACATCGATTTCGCCGAAATCCACGGCGAATTCAATGGCGATCTGACGGTGCGCCAGAAGCTGGTGATTTACGCCACCGGGCGCGTGACCGGCAAGATCCGCTACGGCAAGGTGGTCATCCAGGAAGGCGGCCAGTTAATGGGCGATATCCAGTTTGGCGCCGCCGTAGACACCAAGGCGTTGGTTCCCGCCAAAGTGAGCCTGATGGCGGCAACGGCCTAGGCGGTGAGCCGCCGGCGTCAACCTGGGTGACTTTTGGGGCCAAGCGGCGCTTCTATACTGCGCCAATGACCTCTATTGCCGACCTACGCAAAAGCTACGAACGCGCCGAACTCGACGAATCGGCCTCACACGCAGAGCCCCTGCAGCAATTCGACCAATGGCTCAAAGAAGCCATTGCGTCCGAAGTGCCTGAGCCCAATGCCATGACGCTGGCCACCGTGGCCAGCAACCTGCGCCCCTCGACCCGCATCGTGTTGATCAAGGGCTATGACGCGCAGGGCATCACGTGGTTCACCAATTACGACAGCCGCAAGGGCCACGAACTGGCGGGCAACCCGTTTGCCGCCCTGCAGTTCCATTGGGTGGAGCTGGAGCGCGTGGTGCGCATCGAAGGCGTGGTGGAAAAAGTCAGCGCCGAAGAAAGCGATGCCTACTTCCGCACCCGGCCGCTGGATTCACGCATAGGGGCATGGGCCTCGCCACAGAGCGAAGTCATCTCGGGACGCGGTGTGCTGGTGACCAATGCGGCCAAATATGCGGCGCAATTTTTGCTGCAACCGCCGCGCCCACCGCACTGGGGCGGCTACCGGCTCAAGCCGGATAACTGGCAGTTCTGGCAGGGGCGCAAGAGCCGCTTGCATGACCGGTTGCGGTATACGCTGGAGCCAAGTGGCGCCTGGCTGCGGGAACGACTAGCGCCTTGAAGAAACCCCGAGTTACCCCCACCAGGGCAGCACAGACGGATGACACAAGCGGCTTCACTTGAACCACCACACGTCAAAGGCTTTTTTCCACGCGTTCAGGTCATAGTTTCGACCGTCGTATTTGACGACAAGGCTGAGAGGCCTGGCTTTGCCGTCTCGCTTTGCAGTGAGCCGAAGATCTGCAAAACCATTGGACATCGTCTTCTCTATGGCTATGGTTATTGCTGCATCAGTGCGAGCGACGTCTGCTTCTGTGGAACAGCGATCACCCGCTTCATAGCTCCAGTGAGACATCACTTCTGAAAATACCGGCCGAACGCCCTTTCCCTCGACAACAAAGAGCGTTTCTTGGAAGTCATAACCACCTTCGTACGTACATCTGTCCCGGAACGTCGTTGTCGCAATCCCGAATGACCTCGTAGCATTGGACAAGTTGTACCGGGCGGTGTCAATCCACAGGGAGTCAGCCCTTACCTCGCTTGCAGAGTCTTCTGGAATTGCGCCTTTGAATGACGCAATCACACTATTGCTATTCGAATCGACAACGACAACAAACAAAGCCTTTTCGTATTCGACATCGGCATCATAGGCAAAAGCGGCAATGGTTTTTGAAGAGTCATACGGCCACAGTTTGCAGGCACTCGCGACGATGCGATTCTCAGCACTGGGGTACATACCGTGCTCAGGATAGGTAAAGTTTGTGAGCTTGAAATACGCCCCCACACTTTTGGCTATGGCAGCACTGCATGGGCTGTGACCATCAGTCGAGGGCGTAGCCGCAGCACAGCCGCACCAAATGGTAAAAAGAAGGACGCCCATCAATCCCTTCTTACTCAACATAGTCACCTTTCGTGCTCCCGCAAATCGTGGTGGCAAAAATTCGAAGCCCCACTCCCCGGAAGACATACAAGTCAGGTATCCGGCGGATACCTCAAGTTCTACTGCTCTCACGCCTTCATTGGCCAAAAGTGCCGCATCGGATAGCCGTTCAAAGCATCACGGCGTCAAACAGGCCCGTCCGCCGCTTCACTTCACCGCCGTCGCGTCATCAATGCGGTAATACAGACCGTAAGGGTCATCCTTTAGCACCGCAAACTGCCCTTCCACCACAACCGCCTCCAACGAATACTTGATCGGCGTCTTGGTCTTGACCTCGACCATGCTCTCGGGTCCGCCGGGTACGCAGAACGAACAGGTCAACGGTACCGAGCTGATCAAGAAATGTTTTTGCTTTTCGCCCGGCTCCAGCGGCATCATGAAACCCTGAATGCGCTGATTTTTCTGGTTTAGCGCCAAAACCGGCGCCGGAAATACCGGAAGCATGCGGTTCTTCTCCACCTTGGTCTTCACATCGGTCAACACCGACCACGGCACTACGTCGGATCGCTGCTGCAAGGGCGCAAATGGGCTGTTGGGGCTGTGCACACCAGCACCGGTGCCGGCGGGCACGCCCAGTGCTGCGGGCGACGCCTGCTGGGCGGCAGCCTCCTGCGACAACAGCGCAGCGAATGGAACAGCAAATGCTATGCAAACAATAGCAATATAGTCAATAACGACGAGGGCTAGAGGCCTGTTTTTCATATGCGTACTTTCAAAAACCGTGTCTGTGGGAGTGTCCGTGGGACTTATCGGGCCTGCAGAAGTTCCAGCACGCTGACGCGGTAGGCGCCCAGCGCTGGCAGCAGTGCGGCGCCCAAGGATACGCCCAGCGCCAGCGCGGGCACGATAGCCAATGCAGGGGGCCAGACCATGCCGCCGATTAGCAGCGTGCTGTCCAACTGCAAAAACCAACCCAGCGCCGCCGCAAAGCCCTGGCCCAATAACAAGCCCAGGCCAGCGGCCAGCAGACCCAGCCACAGCGCCTCGCACAGCAGCAGGGCGGCGATCTTGCGGGGTGGCGCGCCCAGCATGCGCAGCAATGCCAGATCACCCCGGCGCTCGCGCACCGCGCTCCACAGTGCGATGAAGACGCTCAACCCCGCCGTCAGCAACAGCACGCCCGCAAAGGCGCGCAGCACGTCGGTGCCCAGGCCCAGCATGTGCAACAACCGCGTTACCTCCACGGCCGGCGCTGCGGCCTGCATGCCGGTGCTGGTGTTCACGTAGCGCGGGAAGCTCATGGCGGCCAGCGGCGTCTTGTAACGGACAAGAGCCATCGTGACCTCGCGGTCGGCGTCACGTTCGGCCTGGTGGTCGCTGTCATGTTCCGCTTTGCCCTCATGTTCGTCATGGTCCGGCTTGCCTGCGTCTTCATGCACATGCCACACAGATGCGGTATCGGTCAGCACCAGTCGGTCCAGCGCACCGCCGATGGGTGCCAGCACGCCCACTACGGTGTAACGGCTGCCACCATGGGCATGGCCGCCAGCGCCCAACCCGTGGCTGCCGACCATCTGACCACCCAAAGGCACGCCCAGCTTGGCCGCCACTGCGGCGCCCAGCACCACCTGCATGGGTGCGTCCCATAGACGACCCTGGACCAGCGTGGCGTTGTACAGATTGACGTAGTCGTGCGAGGTACCAACGATGCGGAAGCCCTCCACGTTGTCCCCCAGGCTGATGGGGATGACATTTGCGACCAGCGGGTGTTGGGCCAGCGCCTGCACGGCCTGCAGCTTCACATTGCCAGGCGGCGCGTCGATGTGCAACACGCCGCTCAGAATCAACTGCATAGGACTGCCCTTGGAGCCAACCACGACGTCCACGCCGGCCAGGTCACGCTCGAACGCCTTGCTGAGCTGAAAACCAACCAGCAGCAGGAAGGTGATGGACGCCAGCCCCAGGCTGAGCAGCAGCACATTGAGCGCGGCGCCCAGCGGGCGAGACCACAGGTAGTGCCAGGCAAACGCTAGCGTTTTCATAGCGGCTTATGCAATATATACGATGGCTGGAGCACGATTTGTCTACTAGCCCCCGGCGGAACCCGCTGCGCCACGCGCGCATCGTGCGTGGCGATCACCAGCGTGGCGTTCTGCGCTTGGGCGGTAGTCAGCAGCAGGCCTACTGCGTCTGCTGCGGCAGCATCGTCCAAACTGGCCGTGGGTTCGTCGGCCAATATCACTTGAGGCTGCAGCAGCACGGCCCGCGCCAGCGCCACGCGCTGCGCCTGCCCGCCTGACAACTGGCCAGGCTTGCGCTGGGCAAGCTCTGGCACACCCAGCGCCTGCAAGGCCGCGTGGATGCGCGGTGCATCCTCTGGCTGCCCAGCAGCCCATTGCGCCATCGCCAGATTCTGGTAGACACTAAGCGCCGTGCTGAGGTGAAGCCTTTGGGGTAAAAAGCCGATAGCCCTCGCCCGCCATGCGTCAGCAGCTACAGATTTGAGAGCATCCAGTGTCTGCCCTGCCACCGTCAGGCTGCCCGACGTGGGCGCCACCAGCGCCGCCACCAGGGCCAGCCACGTCGATTTGCCGCAGCCCGATGGCCCGGAGAGCAGCAACACCGTGCCCTGGGCCACGTCCACGTCCGGGAAGAACAGGCTGGCACCGCCCGGATAGGTGTACCCCAGACCGGAGGTCTTGATCATGCGGGGCGCAGCGTGATGGCGAACTGGCGGATCTCGTCTTCTTCGGGCTGCATGCGCACCATCTTTTCAAACACAAAGCCCAGCTTCTCCAGCATGCGGCTGGACTCGGCGTTGTCGGGGTTGACGAAGGCGATGACGCGCTGCAGGACATGCACCCGCACGGCGGTCTCCAACACGCCGCGCGCGGCTTCGATGGCGTAGCCCTTCGACCAATATTCCGGCAGGAAGGCGTAACCCATGTCCACGTCGGGAAAATTGTCGCGCTGGATCAGGCCGCACATGCCAATGGGCGTGCCGCCCTCTTTGAGCGCCACCCTGCTCAGGCCAAAACCGTGGCGGGTATAACTGGCAATGGGGCCATTGCGCAAATAGGCTTGGGCGTCGTCCAGCGTGCGCACATTTTTGTCGGCGATATGGCGGATGAAGGACGGTTCGTTGAGCAGACGCAGGATGAAGGCCGCATCACCGTCTTCCGCAAAATGGCTTATCTGCAACCGCGTTGTTTCACACACCAGATCCATCGCTTCGCCCAGTAAAAGACGGCCATCGTAACCGCTTAATGCTGCCCCCACGCTCGTCACTGCGTGTACTCGCTGCCCCCCGAGGGGGCTAAGCCTTGCTTGGGGCGGCCCGGCGCAGCGGCTTGGCCTACACGCTCGCCACTGCGTGCACTCGCTGGCCCGGTAAAATCACCTGCTCTGACCGAAATGACCCGCACATGAACGACACCACCGCCACCCCTCCCGCTCAACCGCTACAACCCGGCCTGCAATCCCTGTCCAAATCCTTTGAGCCCGTAGCGCTGGAAGCCCATTGGGGGCCCGAGTGGGAGAAGCGTGGTTACGGTGTAGCCGGCTACCGCGGCACCCAAGCCCCCAAAGCCGGCCAGCCCGCATTTGCGATCCAGCTGCCGCCCCCCAATGTGACCGGCACGCTGCACATGGGCCACGCGTTCAACCAGACCATCATGGACAGCCTGACGCGCTACCACCGCATGCTGGGCGCCAACACGGTGTGGGTGCCGGGCACAGACCACGCCGGCATCGCCACA
>NZ_JANXUQ010000316.1 GCF_025356155.1 Rhodoferax sp.
AGGAAACGCGCATGCGGTTATTGTATATACAGAAACATGGTTATGCAATCGCAAACTATCGCAACTCCGCCACCCAGCCCGGTGAAATTTAACGTAATGTATACCGCAAAACTTGCGGATTAATCTGGACGCTGCGGCATAAGCTGGACATGAAAAACTCCTAGAAATGGCTTGCAGTATGAGTTTCAAGTCAATATACTGTACAAACAAACAGTTATAAATTTTCCATGAAACCCGGCATACCACCCCTGCAATCAACCCGTTTGTTGGATCAGGTACGTGAGCGGATACGGTATTTGCACTATAGCTTGAACACAGAGAAAGTTTATCTGTACTGGGTGCGTTTTTTCATTCGCTGGTCGGCGCGAAATGGGCAGATGCGGCATCCTCGCGACATGGGGCCGGGCGAGGTAGAGGCATTCTTATCCATGCTTGCGGTTGAGCGTAAGGTGTCGGCCTCCACCCACAACCAGGCTCTAAGCGCTGTTCTGTTCCTCTACCGCGAAGTGTTGAACATCGAGTTGCCATGGCTTGACAACATCAACCGCCCGACACAACACCGACGCATCCCCAGCGTCTTGACCAAGGATGAGGTGGCAGGATTGCTGGCGCACATGGACGGTCAAACTGCGCTGTTGGCCCGCTTGCTGTACGGCACCGGCATGCGCCTGATGGAGGGCATGCGCCTGCGCATAAAAGACGTGGACTTTGATCGCCACGTGATCATCGTGCGCGAGGCCAAAGGCGGCAAAGATCGGGTAGTAATGATGCCGCGCTCACTCGCAGCAGACTTACGTTTGCAAATGCTAGCTTCACGCGCGCAATGGGAGGCGGATCGCCAGGCGCAGCGCGGCGGCGTCGAAACCCCGCATGCACTGGAGCAAAAGTATCCCAAGGTCGGCCATACCTGGGGTTGGTTCTGGATGTTTCCCTCTCCCACACTGTCAATCGATCCACGTAGCGGCGTGGAGCGGCGACATCACTTGTTTGAAGAGCGACTGCAACGTGCGCTCAAAAGAGCTGTGCCTCTGGCAGGCATTCACAAGCCGGTTTCGGTGCATACGCTGTGCCACTCATTCGCCACTCATTTACTGCAGGCAGGCACCGACATCCGCACCGTGCAGGAGTTGCTGGGTCATTCCGATGTTTCCACCACGATGATTTACACCCACGTGCTCAAGGTGGCGGCGGGTGGCACGGCCAGTCCGCTGGACGCATTGGCAGCCGGTATTAGCTAGGTCAGCTTCCGCGCCACGCACTGTAGGTCATCCAGTGTGTCGATGTCAGTTACAGCACCCGCATCGGTTACTACCAATTCGATAGCATGGTATGCAGCAAGTACGAGGGCTGCACCCTGATTTCCCTTAAGAGACTCCAGCGCAACACGGCATTGGGCCGAGAACCCGACCGGGTGGCCGCGCTGGCCTTCAAACGTAGGGAAAACGGCGGCATGGCCCACCAAGGCGTTGGCAACAGCGTGCAAGGTTTCAGGCTGGATTAACGGCAAGTCACCGGGCAATATCAACCACCCTTCGGCAAGCGGCGTAGCGCGCACCGCCGCAGCGATGGAGTCGCCCATGCCCGGGTGTGGCCCACTCTCCACATGGAAGGGCAAGCCGCTGGCTCGCACCGCATCCACGGTGCGCTGCAGCACGGTTTTGCCATCGGGCAGCAAGGCCTGTAGCTTGGAGCCAGTGCCACCGGAGGCGATAAACCGCTCGCCCCGGCCACTGGCCAATATTAGGACGGTGGGTTGTGGGCTACCAGGCAAGCGCCAGACTCCATCACCGGCTGACCCTGCGGCGCCGCATTTTTAACCTGCACGATCTGCGCAACGATAGACACCGCAATCTCCGCCGGCGTTTTGGCGCCAATCGACAGGCCCACCGGGCCGTGCAAGCGTGCCAGCGCCTCGGGTGGAACATCAAAATGCTCGGCCAGGCGCTGCTTGCGCGCCTGCTGGTTGCGGCGTGAACCCAGGACGCCCACATAGAAGGCATCAGAGCCCAAGGCCTCCAACAGCGCCATATCGTCCAGCTTGGGGTCATGCGTCAGCGCCACGATGGCGGTGTGCGCATCGGGCACCAGCGCACGCACGGCATCGTCCGGCATGCCCTGCACACGGGTCACGCCGTCCATGCGCAGCGTGGCCGCATACTCATCGCGCGGATCGCAAACGAGCACTTCGAAATCCAGCATCTGGGCCATTTGGGCCACGGCTTGTGACAACTGGCCAGCGCCGATCAACAGCAGGCGCCACTTGGGGCCGAACACGGTGGTCAGCACACTTCCGTCGAACTGCATGGCCTGGCCGCGTGTGGCGTCGTGCAAGGTCACAGCGCCGCTGGACAGCGTCAATTGGCGCGCCACCAGTTCGTGCCTGGCGGTGCGGTCCAGCAACTGCTGCACCCAGGTGGTGTCCAACAATGGCTCACGCACCAGGCGCAGCGTGCCACCGCAGGGCAAACCAAAACGCGCCGCCTCTTCCTTGCTGACGCCATAGGCCAGCATGGAGGGACGCTCATGTTCAGGCGATGCCGCGCGGGTTTGCAATGCCGCCTTGGTCTGGGCGATCAGGTCGTCCTCCACACAGCCGCCGGATACCGAACCGCTGACGGCACCGTCATCCCGCACGGCCAGCAAGGCGCCGGGTGGCCGGGGCGCGCTGCCCCAGGTCTCGACCACGGTCACCAGCGTGACGGCGTGGCCGGCTTGGCGCCACTGCAGGGCGTCGGCCAATACCCTCAGATCCAGACTTTCCATAGCCCCAGTCAGGCCAGCTTGAACGGCAGAGCGCGCGGCGTCTTGCCGGTCAATTTGGCAATGGCATTGCCAAATGCCGCGGCCAGCGGTGGCAGGCCGGGCTCGCCCATGCCGGTAGGTGGTTCGGCGCTTGGCACGATGTGCACGGCAATCTTGGGCATGTCGGTGATCCGTGCCACCGTGTAATCGCCAAAATTGCTTTGCTCGACCATGCCGTCCTTGAAAGTGATGGCCGCACCGGGCAGGCAGGTGCCCAGGCCCATCAGCGCGGCGCCCTGCACTTGCGCCTCAATGGTCTTGGGGTTGACGGCCAGGTTGCAATGCACGGCGGCTGTGACCGCATGCAGCTTGGGCACGCCCTTGGTGACGGATGCCTCGGCCACGTAGGCCACCACGGTGTCGAACGATTCATGCACGGCCACGCCCCAGGCCTGGCCCTTGGGCAGCTTGCGTTTGCCGTAGCCGGATTGCTCCACCGCCAGCATCAGCGCAGCCTTATGGCGCGGGTGTTTGTCGCCCATCAACTTGAGTCGGTAGGCAACAGGGTCTTGGTTGGTGGCTCGGGCGATTTCGTCCACCAGCGTCTCCATGACATAGGCGGTGTGCGTAGAGCCCACACTGCGCCACCACAGCACTGGCACATTGACCACCGGGTGGTGGATGGACAGGCGCATGGGCACGTCATACGGGTCGCGCATGCCTTCGGCAATCGTGGAATCTATGCCGTCTTTGATCATCATGGCGGCAAACGGTGTGCCCTGCACGATGGACTGGCCGACGATGACATGGTCCCAGGCCAGCACCTTGCCCTTGGCGTCGAATCCGATCTCGGCACGGTGCACGTGCATGGGGCGGTAGTAGCCGCCCTTGATGTCGTCCTCGCGGCTCCACAGTACGCGGATGGGTGCATCCACACCGCCTGCCCGTGCCAGTTTGGCCACAGTGCAAGCTTCAACCACGTAGTCGGCCGTGGGCACGGCGCGCCGGCCGAACCCACCACCGGCCATCTGCACATGGACCTTGACGTTTTGCGGTGGCAGGCCCAGCACCGTGGCTGCTGCCATGCCGTCAAAGCCCGGCATCTGGGTACCGAGGTAGATGGCGGCCTTGGCATCGGCACCGCTTCCCGTGAGATGCACGGTGCAGTTCAGCGGCTCCATGGGCGCGTGGGCCAAATAAGGGAAGGTGAACTCGGCACTGATCTTTTTCGGAGCCTTGGCCAGCGGCGCCATGTCGGCATTGATCTTGACCAGGCCGGTCTTCTTGGCCAGTGCTTTGTAGCTGGCCAGTTGGGCAACGCTGTCGACCTTTTCCACGGCGGACGTATCCCACTCCAGCTTGAGCGCATCGCGCCCCTGCTTGGCGGCCCAGTAGCCGGTTGCCACCACGGCAACGCCCTCGCCGCCCCGGTCGGTAGGCATGCGCAGCACGGCCTTGACGCCGGGCACCGCTTTGGCCGCAGAGTCGTCCAGCGACTTGATCTTGGCGCCGAATACGGCCGGGTGGGCTACCACCGCCGTCAGCATGCCTGGCAGTTGCACGTCGATACCAAAGTTCTGCTTGCCGCTGGACTTGGCGAGCGCGTCGATGCGTGGTGTGGCTTTGCCGATGATGCGGAAGTTCTTGGCATCCTTGAGCGCCACCTTTTGCGGCACGGGCAGCTTCATCGCCGCGTCGGACAGGTCGCCGTAGCTGATGGACTTGCCACCCGCGCCGATGACCATGCCGTTTTCGGTACGCAGTGTGCTGGCGTCCACACCCCACTGCGCGGCAGCGGCGCCTACCAACATGGCACGGGCACGAGCGCCCAGCTCGCGGTACTGCATGAAGGAGCGTTTGATGGAACCCGAACCACCGGTCAGGTGCATGCCAAAGGCCGGGTCCACGTAGGCGGCATCGGCATCGCCATGTTCGGCTTTGACCTTGCTCCAGTCAGCGTCCAGCTCCTCTGCCAGGCACATGGGCAAGGCGGTCAGCACGCCCTGGCCAAATTCCAACCGGTTGATGGTGACGGTGACCGTGCCGTCTTTGGCGATGCGCACAAAGGCAGACGGTTGCTCAAACGGCTTCAGGTCAGCGGGAGCGGCGGTTTGCGCGCCTGCGACCATCGGGAAGGCGCCAAGCGCGAAGCCCGAGGCGACACCCATCTTCAGGAAGCTGCGGCGCGCCAAACCAGAGTCCGCTACAGATTCAGTAGCGCCTTGCGCACGTTCCACGAGGGCTAGCAGCCCTTTTGGCAATTGGTCTCTGGCCAGATACAGACTTGCGGAGTCGAAATGCATGGTGAATTCCTCGCTGAAATAGGGTTATGCCAAAGTTGATGCGGCGGCGTGGATGGCGCTGCGCACGCGGGCGTAGGTGCCGCAGCGGCAGATGTTGCCGGCCATGGCTGCGTCAATGT
>NZ_JANXUQ010000015.1 GCF_025356155.1 Rhodoferax sp.
ACCAGCATCCAGAACATCACGCGCGACATGGCGGTGCCGGCAGTGGCACCACGTACCGTGATGAACAGGTCTTCGGTCTGCTTGCCCGCCAGCAACTCCGCGCGGAGCGCACCCATGTACTGGCGCAGCCACTGGCTGGCAATCTGTCCAAAGGGCACCAGGCGCTCCTTGCTGCCCTTGCCCATGACGCGCAATACGTTGTCATTCAGGCTCAGGTTGAAGGTCTTCAGCGTAACCAGTTCGCTGACGCGCAGGCCGCTGGCATACATCAGCTCCAGCATGGTGCGGTCGCGCACGCCCAAAGCGGTAGACGTGTCGGGTGCGGCCAGCAATGCCTCTACTTGCACTTCAGTGAGTGTCTTGGGCACGCGCAGCGCCTGCTTGGCGGACTGCAGTTTCAGCGTGGGGTCAGCCTGCAGCAAGCCCTCGCGCAGGGCCCAGCGGAAGTAGCGTTTGAACACCGTCAAGCGCCGGTTGGCGGTGGTGGCCTTGGTCGTTGCGTGGCTGGCTGCAAAGTACGCCTGCATATCGTTCTCGGTAGTCTGCTGCAGGCGGCGGGAGCGCCCCGCCAACCACGTGGCATACAGCGTCAAGTCGCGCCGGTAAGCCGCCAGCGTGTTCTTCGACAGACCCTCTTCCAGCCAGAGGGCGTCGACAAAAGTATCGATCTCTGGCAAGTCTATGGTTGTGGGCCCTGCCGTCATTCCAGACGCAGCTTGGCCGAATCGACGACCTTTTTGTAGACCTCGTATTCGGCCTTGATCTGCGCCGCAAACTGCTCTGGCGTGTTGCCCAGCACGATAGAGCCGGTGTCTTCAATGCGTTTTTTCACCGCAGGGTCTTCCAGCACCTTGCGCACGGCGGCGTTGATCTTGTCGACCACTTCCTTGGGCATGCCTTTGGGTCCATAGATGCCGTAGAAGGCCATGCGGTTGGCTGGCTCCAGGCCCACTTCCTTGAAGGTCGGCACATTGGGCAGTTGCGTCAGACGCTGGGGCGCGGCGACGACGATGGGAACGAGCCGGTTGCTGCTGATGAAGGGCATCGCCGAGGGCATGTTGTCAAAGATTATGGGCACCTGACCGGCCACCGTGTCGTTCAATGCCGGTCCGGCGCCACGGTAAGGAATGTGGGTGATGAAGGTGCCGGTCAGGCTCTTGAACAGCTCGGTCTGCAAGTGGCCAATGCCGCCCGTACCTGAGGTGGCATAGGAATACTTGCCAGGATGCGCCTTGACCTCTGCCAGGAAACCCTTGTAGTCCTTGGCCGGGAAGCTGGGGTGCACGGCGATCACGTTGGGCGTAGCCGCCACATTGATGATGGGGGTGAAGTCAGTCAGCGGGTTGTACGGGTTCTTGGGGTTGATGGCGGGGTTGGCCGCCACGGTGGATACAGTGGCCACGCCCAGCGAATAGCCGTCTGGCACGGCCTTGGCCGTTTCATTGGCCCCCACCACGCCGCCGCCGCCGGCCTTGTTTTCCACAATCACGCTTTGGCCCAAGACCTTGCCCAGCGGGTCGGCAATGGTGCGGGCGATGATGTCGGTGGTGCCGCCGGGTGCGAACGGCACCTGCAGCTTGATGACTTTGTTGGGATAGCCCTGTGCCATGGCGGCACCGGCAGCTGCAAGGGTCAAACCCAGGGCAAGTAATGGGTGGTGGCGCATGCGGGGTGGTCTCCAGTAGTTGTAATCTCAGTCACGCAGCGCAAATAGTAACCGCAGCCACCTTGGAAAAGTCCAAATCTATTGGGCTGCTATTCTCGACCGGTGAACTACGCCCAACTGCTCTTCCCCGACTTTTCGTTGATCCTGTGCGGCTACCTGGTCTGCCGTTACACCGCACTGAACCGCTCCGTCTGGCAACAGGTGGATGCGCTGGTGTACTTCTTTCTGTTCCCGGTGTTGCTGTTCCAGTCCATCGTCCGAACCCCACTGGATGTGGGCGCTGCGTCGCGGTTGATGGGTGCGGGCTGGGCGCTGGGGCTGATCGGCATTGCGCTGGCCTATGCCCTGCCCCACATCCCCGTGTTCAAACGCTGGATAGACCGGCGCGACCACGCCTGCAGCGCCCAGGTGGCGTTTCGCTTCAACTCGTTTATTGGGCTGGCCATCTCAGAACGCGTGGCAGGGGCGCAGGGCGTGCAACTTTTCGCCGTGCTGATAGGCGTGTGCGTGCCGCTGTTCAACGTGGGCGCGGTGTGGCCCATGGCACGCCACGCGCAGCGTGGTTTTGCGCGCGAGCTGGTGCGCAACCCGTTGATCATCGCCACCGCGTCGGGCCTGATCGCCAATTTGCTGGGCTTTTCCATCCCCACGTGGCTGGAGACATCGGTCACCCGCATCGGCGCCGCCTCACTGGCGCTGGGCCTGATGGCGGCGGGTGCGGGCATGCAGTTGGGCGCGATGGCGCGGGCCAAGACGCTGGCTGCATCGGTGTTGACGATCCGCCATCTGCTGCTGCCGCTGGTGGCTTGGGGGGTTGCCCGGCTGTTTGGCCTCAGCGCGGTGGAGACCACGGTGCTGATGGTTTTCTCAGCCTTGCCAACAGCGTCGAGCTGCTATGTGCTGGCCAGCCGCATGGGCTATGACGGGGCTTATGTGGGCGGCTTGGTGACGCTGTCCACGATGCTGGGCGTCGCCAGCCTGCCGTTTGCGTTAGGTGTTTTACGCTAAATCGGCCTCAAAAAACCCAATATAGGTTTTTTATACAACCATCGGAGTAAAAATCCGCTGTAGCCCTCGTGGAATATAACGAGTACGCTACATAAACAATAGCAGCGCAAAAGCAGGCGCTGCGCCTCGTATTACACAGGCCTAGCGGGCCCGACCTGCATGGCCTGCCACGGCCGGCTGCGCAGCACCAGCAGCGTCACACCCGCCAGCACCGCCACGGCCAGCACCAGGTTCTGTGCGCCCGCCACAAACGCCGGGGCACTGACGCTGGTGGGCAGCCACTTGGCGATCGCCTCCAGGTAGTAGCGGGCATACAGTAGCAGCAGCAACGGCGCCATCCACACGCCCAGGCGCGCAGGCCAGCCGCCCGCTTCTGCCAGCACCGCGCGGCTGGCCAGCAGGAACAGCGCAGACGCAATAAACACCACGGTGAACAGCGTGCCCATGATGGGCTTGGCCGCGCCAAAGGATGCACTCCAATAGCTGTAAGGCGCCCAGGCCAGGCAAGCCAACCCCAGGCCCAAAGCTATGCGGCGCGCGCGGCGGGGGCCTAGCGCATCGGCGTAGCGGGTATCGCTGGCGGCGGCGGGCTTGAGCCACGGTATCACCAGCAGGCAGGCTAGGCCCAGGAATCCGTCCACCAGCATCGTGGTGGGGTAGCCCCAGGCCTCGATGGCAATGCCCTGCCAGGTGGCGGAGTACGAGATCGACAGATTCATCAGCGCCATGTAGGCGGTGAACTGGGTGGCCGCCACGGCGGGGTTGGTCACGTCCATCATGATGGCCGAGCGCGTTCCGTACATCAGCCCCTGAAACACGGAGTACGCCAGCGTGGCAATCCAGAAAGCCATCAACAGCGCCGGTGGCACCTGCGGACGGTTCTCCCCGCCGGTAGGCACGGGCATGACCCAGCCGTATTTGGACAACTCGGTCATCAGGTAGAACACCGGCACGCTCATCAGCGCCAGGTAGACGAACAGCGTGCGGCGGCGGCCCCAGCGGTCGGACAAAAAGCCACCTAGCACGCAGAAGCCCGCGTTCAAAATGGACGACCACAGGTTCAGCAGTGCGACCTGGTCATCGTCCATGCCCAGCTCCACCGCCAGGTTGGATTGCAGGGCCAGCCCCAGGCACATGGCGCCCGCGGGCAGCAGCGAAAACAGCAGGCCACTGAAGGCGCCGGTGCTGCCCAGGAAGGAACGGAACGAATCGACGGCAAACGTGCGCATCTCGCGCCCCGCCTGCGCCAGCTTGGAGCCCACCACCACGGCACGCGCAGGGCCTGCCGCCTCCTTCATCGGCAAGACTACAAACACCGTGACCGCAAAAATGCAGGCCGCAACAAAGAAGAACGTCGGCTGGAAACCGGTCACGCCGCTGAGGAACAGCACGCCGCTGCCGCCCACCATGGCACCAATCGTGGCGCCGGCAAACATCATGCCGTTGGCCAAACCGCGCTCATTCTCGTGTAGCGTGCTACAGGCCAGCGCGTCTATAGCCACGTCTTGCATCGCGCCAAAAGTGTTGTGCACCAACAAAATGATCGTGAACAATCCCAATTGCTGGGGCAGATCCAGCAGCACGGTCGACAGCAGCGTCAGCGCCATCATCACCTGAGTGACCAATATCCAGCCGCGGCGGCGGCCAAAACGGTCAGACGAGAAAACGTCGATCACCGGGCCAAAGGCCCACTTGAACGCCCAGGGCAGGTAGAAGGAGCCGACAAAGGCACCTATCTCTGCCGGGCCAACGTCAAGCCTGCGCAAGCGGGTTGCGACGGCGGTCGCTGCAAAACCGAGGGGAATGCCCTCGGTGACGTACAACAGAAAGAAAGCCATGAGCCGGCCATTTTTGGTAGCCAGCAAATTGGGTAATCGCATAGAAGTTGTGCCTCTGTGGTGTGGTGGAATCATCGCACGGGGGGGGTTGGCTTCGTTCCAGAACCCTTTTTGATATGGGTCAATTTCCATAGCAATGCCACGGGGCACAATGAATCTTAGTCACCGCTTTTGATTGTTTGAACATGCTTGAGAAGCCCGCCTTTGCCCCAACCAGCCCAGAGCCCTTCGGCCATGCGTCAGTACGATCGCGCAATCTGAGAGAGATGATCGTAACCATGGACGCATTGCGGGCCGCTCCTATCGTGCCACTGGCGCGGGTGGTTCAACAAATGGGATTGTTAGACCACCGCGCTTTGAGCGATCTTTTGGATGAGGATCCTGAGTTGCTACGCAGCAAGTCGTTTGAACTGGTGCGGCGCGTGTTGATGACTGCAGAAGACTTGCAACATGCATTGGCTCGCACCGCCGGCATCGTTGAAGTGGATGTAGGGCATTTTTCAATTTCCAACGAGGCCTTTGCCCTGCTGCCGTTGCGCATCCAGCGTGCGCAAGATTTGCTGTGCCTGGGAGAAGCCGATGGGCTTTTGTACGTGGCATCGTGGTGCCCTACCAATGACGACCTGCACGCGCATTTGTGTGCACTGACCGGACGTAGTGCTTTGCTGGTGTGGGCCGAACGCGAGGCCATTGCGGCCCGCCTCAATAGCCTGGACCCCAATGCACCCCAAATTGCACCCGAACACCTCGCCAAGGATTTGCATCGCGCAACCGGAAGCTTCGAACCCGGTGCACTGCAATTCGCTGGCGGGGGAGTACCACCGGAACAGCAAGACATGAACTACCTGATTGGGGAGGCCGTGCATGAGCTGGCGACAGGCGAAGAGACCGCCGAAGCCAACGAAGCCAGCGAGTCGTCCAGCATCGTGCGCATGGTCAAGCGGCTGATCAAGGAGGCGCAGAGCCTGCGCGCCTCGGACATCCACATCGAGACCAACCCGGGCGAAGAATTTACCCGCATCCGACTGCGTTGTGATGGTGATCTGGAGCTGTACCAAAAGCTCCCACCGCAGCTGTGCGCACCGCTGGTGTCGCGTATCAAAGTGATGGCCCGGTTAGACATTGCCGAACGACGACGCCCACAGGATGGCAAGATCAATTTTGCAGAGTTTGGTGGCGAAGATCTGGAGTTGCGGGTGGCGATCATGCCTACGTACGACGGCCTGGAAGACGTGGTGCTGCGCCTGCTGGCCTCCAGCAAACCCATACCGCTGGCGCAATTGGGACTGCAAGCACGCGACATCGAGGCGGTGGCCCGAATGTCCAGTCGGTCCTTCGGCTTGGTGCTGGCCGCTGGACCCACGGGCTCCGGCAAGACGACCACATTGCATTCCATGTTGGCCGAAATCAATACCGACGAGAAGAAGATTTGGACCGCCGAAGACCCGATTGAAATCACGCACCCTGGGCTGCGCCAGGTTCAGGTCAATGCCAAAATAGGATTGACATTCGCAAGTGCCATGCGTGGCTTTTTGCGTGCCGACCCCGACATCATCATGATCGGCGAGATCCGCGACATGGAGACCGCCAAAATTGTGATCGAAGCCTCACTCACGGGGCACTTGGTACTGTCCACCCTGCACACCAATAGTGCGTCGGAGAGTGTGGTGCGCTTGCTGGACCTGGGAATGGACGCAATGAATTTTGCCGACTCTCTGGTGGGCATCGTTGCGCAGCGCTTGGTGCGTGCGCTGTGCACGCATTGCGCGACTGAAAGCTATCTGTCCGCTGCGCAAAGGCAGGAACTGGTGAAGGAATACATTCATGGGTCACCGTTGAGCGAAGCGCAGGGCATTGAACGCTTGCTGATGGCGTCAGGTGCGAGTTCTCCACAAGAGATATGCGTCAAAACGGCACATGGCAAGGGTTGCACGCACTGCGGCGGCAAGGGTTACAAGGGCCGCATGGGCGTTTATGAAATTCTGGAAAACACCGCCCTCATTCGCCTCTTGATTCAGCGCAACGCGCGTCCCAGCGAGATATTTGACGAGGCCGTGGCCAGCGGCATGCGAAGTCTGCGCCATGATGCGCTGGAGAAGTGGGTTCAAGGCCGTATTGATTTGCTTCAAGCGCGCATGGCCTTTTTGTGATGTACGCCAGCATCGGCATCGCCCACTTGCCCGATAAC
>NZ_JANXUQ010000043.1 GCF_025356155.1 Rhodoferax sp.
TACCTGTGGGCAGTGTTGATCGCCAGAATCTACGAAGTGTTCCCGCTCTTGTGCCCGTTGTGTGGTGGGCAGATGCGCCTGATCGCGTTCATTACCGAGGGCGTGCAAATTCGCAAGATCCTTGATCACATCGGTGTCGACTCGCAGCCACCACACATATCCCCGGCGCGCGGGCCACCGTTGTGGGAGGACTGCGACGCGCAGATGGATGACGGGGTGCACATCGAGCCGAATTGGGATCTGGCAGAGCAACCGGCACCGGACTTTGAGGTTGATCAGCGCGTCAGTTGGTGAATGAGCAAAGCGGCGATTTTGACTCGCTGCGGGCTGGCTCTGCGCCCGGTACACACCGAGCACCGCAAATCACTCTCCTGAACACCAAACCCTGGTGGTGAACCTGGCACCTGGGCGGGTAAATCGAGTGTCTCAGCCGGATTGATGGCGCTTCCATGGTGCGATACTTGGCCCCATGTGGTTGAAACACCTATCCGTTGACACCGCCCTCAGTACTGCGCAGGTTGGTGGTCAGGTTGCCGTCCACCATCAGCATGCGCATCTTGCGCAGTTCGTGGCGGCGGGTTTCCAAATAGTCGGTGGCGGCGGTGGTAGTCGTGCTGGCCGTTGTTACGGTCTGTGGCATAGGTGTCTCCCGTGTATGGTAAACGGGCATTCTAGGAACGGTGGCTGCGCGCGGCCATGGGGCTGACCCTGAGGGTCGCAAAACCATTTTAGAAATTTACTATGGATTTGATAGCGGCTTACGCACATTGCACGAGGGCTACAGCCCGATTTGGCTTGAAGATCCGTGGCAAAATCGCCGCATGATCACCCTCTACGGCATCCCCAACTGCGACACCGTCAAAAAAGCCCGCACCTGGCTGACGGACTACGGCGTGGACTATAGCTTCCACGATTTCAAGAAGCAGGGCGTGCCCGAAGCACAGCTCGACATCTGGCTCAAAACGGTGGGCTGGGAAACGGTGGTCAACCGCAAGGGCAAGATGTGGCGCGGGCTGGATGACGCCACCAAGGCATCGGTGGTGGACGCCGCCACAGCACGCGCCGTGGTGCTTAGCGCCCCCAGCATCGTCAAACGCCCGGTGGTGGTGTGGGCGGACGGTGCGGTGACGGTGGGCTTCAAGCCCGAGGCGTTTGCGGTGCGGCAGGGCTAACGCCGCGCAACTCCCGCGGCCACGGCCGTGCCAGCCACCCGGGCTGCGCAGGCCGACAGACTGCGTTCGCCTAAAATCGAGGGCTGACCCTCCAACACCCTCCCCCCCTTTTTGTTGATTTCCATCCAATCTTGACCACATTCAACAGGCATCTGCCAGTTGGTGCTCTTTGAGGGCTTCACGAAAAGCCACACGGTGCGGGCATCAGGCACCTTGCCTGCGATCTCAACACCCAAAAAACGCATGAAGGACAGGCGGTCTGTCACTTGGTATTGCAGGCGTTCGTCGGACAGGCCATTGAGACGTTGCAAGATCAGCATCTTGAACATGAGGATGCGGCATGTGGGCTTGCGTCCAGCATTGCTTCTGCGCTCCTTCTTGTCCATGCGCTCAAGGAGTGGCCGAAATATCTCCCAATCGATGATGGCGTTGAGTCGCTCCAGCGGGTCCCCATTTTTGCTCAAGCTGGCGTAGCGCTTCTCAAGGTCAAAGAGACTGTTTTGCCTGCTGCGGATTATCCTCTTCGGCTCCGCCTCTATGCGCCCTGCGAGGAATCTTCGACCATCAGAATTCACGCGAATTTATAGAAGTGCCCTTATGTAAGTGCCATTCCACTTAAACATCTGTCTCAACTACGGGGTCCACTTCAGTGGCTCCATAACGCCGGTCTGAAAATGGATCCTATACGGCGGTCGGTGACAAACGGCTGACTTGTCGTTAATTACCGACAAAGAATTACGGTTGCAATCGATAAGTCCCTGATTTCTTTGGATGTTTTCCATGGCACCGTTCTTGCTTGGAATATTTCCGGTCCATTTCATCTTTTTAAAGGTTCCTATGTTTAGTTGGCTTAAAAGTTTTTTCGTTGATCAAAGTCCTTCGACAGCAACGCAACGCCCCTCACGCGGCAAGATATTCCAGAGGCGGTTGTAAGCAAACCAACCGGTATTCGGGGATTGACCTATCACCCTGACCTAATCTCGAAACTAAAGAACGAGCATCGGGTGGTTTTAGACATTTACGGTCAAATAGTGACCCATGCGGCAGCTAAAGACTGGGGAACCGTTTCCCTGCTGTTAAATCAGTTCCGATCAGGCCTGACTGATCACCTACTGGATGAAGCGGTGAGACTGTATGTGTATTTGCAAAAAACTCAGGAAGATGACGACAGCATAACGCTGATTCGAAGTTTTCGCTCGGAGATGGACGGAATCGGGCGCACTGTGATAAAGGTCCTTGATCGATTTGAAGATGTTGCGAAGTCGGGCGCTCTTCAAGAGTTATTCGAAAACGAGTGGCGCGGCATTGGTGTAGTCCTGGGTGACCGAATTGCCAGGGAAGAGAAAACCCTCTACCCGCTGTACCGATCTTAGTTGACGGGGCAGTGACGGTGCAAGACGTTGACGAGGCGAGTTCAAAAATGAGCGGGCGGGACGCACGGAAACTTCAACTGGTGGCATCGTGTGTATCGACCGTCTTGGGAGTGTCAGGATTTCTGTGTGTGAGGCGGTTTCAAAAATTGTCTGCTGAGTAAATTCTATTCTGATTCAGGCCCCTGCCAGGCCGCCGCAGGCCCCCCCCCCCGTTGAGCCCAGTACCCAGGGTTCAACCCCTGTCATTTCGCACCCCCATAGGTGGGCAGTGTGAATCGGTCTTCGTACAGAATTGCAAACTGGTTCATCGCTGATTTCCAGTTGTTGGCCGCCCGTCCCCAATCCTCGGTGATGTTGCGCAGTGCCAGCCAGATCAGCTTGGTAACCGCGTCGTCGCTGGGGATGTGTCCTCTGGTCTTGATGATCTTGCGCAGCCTCGCATTCACGCTCTCAATGGCGTTGGTTGTGTAGATCACGCGCCTCACCTCGGGAGGGAACGCGAAGAACGGAATGACCCTGTCCCACGCCCTGCGCCAAGCCCCTACGACGGTGGGGAACTTCTGCCCCCAGGGCCCAGCCTCAAACGCGTCCAGCTCCTCATGGGCCGCCTCTGCGCTGACGGCCGTGTAGATCGGCTTAATAGCTGCTGCCAGCGCTTTACGATCCTTCCAACTGGCAAAGTCCAGGCTATTCCTAATCAGGTGCACGATGCAGGTTTGCAGTGTCGTGGCCGGGAAAACCGTGCCAACGCCTCTGGCATGCCTTTGAGCCCGTCGGTGACGGCGATGAGGATGTCATGGACTCCACGGGTCTTCAGGTCGTTGAACACTTTCATCCAGAACTTGGCGCCCTCGGTGTTCTCGATCCAGATGCCCAAGATGTCGCGGCTGCCGTCGGGAAGTACGCCCAGGGCCAGGTGCACGGCCTTGGAGCGCACCACGGCGTCCTCACGGATCTTGACGCGCAGCGCGTCGAAGAACACGACCGGGTACATCGCCTCCAGTGGGCGGGTCTGCCAGGCCGTGACCTCGCTCATCACAGCATCGGTGACGCTGCTGATCAGGTCGGGCGAGACGTCTACGGCGTACATCTCGGCGAGAAAGCCCTGGATCTCGCGCACCGTCATGCCGCGTGCGTACATGGCGATGATCTTGTCGTCAAAGCCGGTGAAGCGGCGCTCGTGCTTGCCGATGAGTTGGGGCTCGAACGTGCCCTCGCGGTCACGGGGAATGTCGATGCGCACCCGGGTGACAGAGCCATTCTGTCGGACTTGACACCATTGTTCCGCCGGCGGCCAGGGGGGGGGGCCTCCGGCGGGCTGGCAGGGGCCGATTGAGACAAATTACAAGAAACCCAAACCACCGGCCCCGAATCCAATAAACCGGGATTCAGAGCGACAATCGCGGCGTTCCGCCCTGGGGGAATTTGAGTGGCCAAAAGTGGGGGAGTTAGAAGTGGCCATCCGGGGCGCAGGGCGCCGCCGTCGGTCAGCACGGTCTTTGCGCTCTTGCCATTGCGGTGATTGGCGACCGCCCCTTCGGGCTTGGACTGGCCGCTTGCGTAGCCCAGATGGTGACTCATCTCTGCGCCCAGCGCGCGTTCCAGAACCGACTTCTTGAACTGCTGGAAGATCCCCTCAAGTTCGGCTGGCGTCACCGGCCCGGGGATGAGTTGCTCAAGCAACTCGGCTGAGAATTGCGGCTGCGCCGCCATGTCCGCTTGCGCGGTTGTTTTCGTCTTGCGTGGCATTCATGCTCCTTGTTGACATGTTATGCCTCACACACAAAATTTCTGACCGGCTCCAAGGTCGGCGATACCTCTGTACCGTACATTTCCTGCAGATGGCTTTGAATCTCCCGCACCGTCATGCCCCGTGCGTAGAGCGACAGTATCTTGTCGTCAAAGCCGCTCCAGCGGGTCTGGTGCTTGGTGATGATTTGCGGCTCGAACGTGCCGGCGCGGTCGCGGGGGATTTCGATGGGTAGTTCACCAAAGTCACCCTTGAGGGTTTTCTTGCTACGCCCGTTGCGGGTGTTGCCGGCTTCGTTTGCCACTAGTTCATTCTTGCCATGACCCAGGTGGTCAGTCAGCTCGGCTTGTAGTGCGCGCTCAACCAGGGCTTTGGTGAGTTGTTTGAGGATGCCGTTTTAGCCAATCAAATCCTCAGGCTTTTTATAGTCTGCCAGTAGCGCGTCTATCAGTTCGGTCGGTAATGCTTTCAATTCTGCGGTCATCATTGCTCCATGCAAGGCGGCAGTTTCCTGCCAAAAGACCGTTTACACAAAACTTCTTACACCGCCAAAAAATTAAAATGCGGCGATCCTGCCAAGAATGTCCCGTTTCTAAACGGGATTTATAGAACTGCCCATAACAAGTTCTAGCAATTGCAATGCGATCTGTCGGTAACTTCCGACACATCGGTGGCTCTTCAAACTACGTGATCGTTGAATTCATTGGGATTCTTCTGTGGCACGATTCTTGGATAGTCGCAGCCACTATGAATTTCCCTCGCATCCTCCCACTATTTTTTTCATCCTTCGTCGCGTCAGTTTTGACTAGGCAAAGTATCACCATAATTGATGCTGAGGGTCGGTTAGAGGAAGTCCGCGCAGTAATGCTTCTCGCTCTTGCGAGAACAGGAAGCCATAGGGCTTCCCGTCATTCCAGCCTCCATAACGAAATTGCTCGGGCCGCCGACGCGCAGACCCTTTGGTATTTGAGAATTGAGCTGCTTGGTTTACTTTCCGATTGCTACGGAGAATTAGTTGCACGCAAGGAGTTGGATGCAATTACCGGATTGTTTCGGGGCATCGTGTCGCAGAGTCAGATACCCGGACGCGAACGAGGTGCACACCACGAATGAAACAGGAATGCGGCGGCTGTGACATTGACTTTCTATTGGGCAGTTCTATAAATCCCGTTTAGAAACGGGACATTCTTGGCAGGATCGCCGCATTTTCATTTTTTCGAATTTCCATCGCATCTTCCCGGTTTGCATCGTTTCCCAAGCGCAATTGGAGCTCTTTTCTGCCTCTTCGGCCCCCTCTCGCACCGCTGGGCAGATTTTGGGCGGACCAACCCTGTCGATGCCGATCACCTTGTTGCGAATCAGTACCTCAATGCAGCTAAGGTTGTAGGTCAGATTCATCAAAGTCACATTCACATTGGCCCGCGCATTTCCAATGGTGCGCACGAAGATACGATAAAGCAACTTCTTTTCTGTAAATTTCCGGAATCTGGTTTTGGGCTGTTGTGAATAAGCGGCGTCAGGGTTTCATGGTCAGGTAGATTTTTGCGGTCATACACCTGCCAGCCCACGATCCTGCGGCTGAACAAATCGACAAACAGGTACAAGTAGAAGTAGTTGCCACGCACTGACGTTGGCAAGTAGGTGATGTCCCAGCAGTAGATTTGGTCAGGGGCGGTGGCCACCAAGGCACGCGGCTTGCTGCGCTTTTGCGCAGCGCGCTCAAGCCGACGGTGCTGCATCTGAGC
>NZ_JANXUQ010000070.1 GCF_025356155.1 Rhodoferax sp.
GTGTCAAAAATATCGGTCACCGGCACATTGAGCTGGCGGGCCTTGGCGCGGTCGACGTCGGCATACAGTTGCGGCACATTGACCTGCCAGCTGGTGAACGCTCCCGCCAACTCCGGCGCCTGGTACACCTTGCCCATGAAGGCTTTCACCGATGCATCCATGGCGTCATAGCCCAGCGATGCGCGGTCTTCCAGCTGCAGCTTGAAGCCGCCGGTGGTGCCCAGGCCCTCTACCGGGGGTGGTGGGAACATCACGATGAAAGCATCCTGGATGGCGCCGAACGACTGGTTCAATTGGCCGGCCACGGCACCACCGCTCTGGTCTTTGCGCGTGCGCTCGGCAAAGGGCTTGAGCGTGGCAAACACGATGCCGGAGTTGGAGCTGTTGGTAAAGCCGTTGATCGACAAGCCGGGGAAGGCAATGGCGTCTTCCACATTCGGGTTCTTCTTCATGATGTCGCCCATGCGTTGGATCACGTCTTCGGTGCGGTCCAGCGTGGCGCCGTCGGGCAGCTGCGCAAAACCGATCAGGTATTGCTTGTCTTGCGCAGGCACAAAGCCGCCGGGCACGAGCTTGAAGACGCCTACCGTGGCAGCCACCAGCACCAGGTAGACGGCGAGCATGGTGGTCTTGCGCGAGATGGCGGTTTTGACGCCGCTGCTGTAGCCGTTGGCGCCACGGCTGAACAGGCGGTTGAAGCCTGCGAAGAAGCGGCCAAACACCTTGTCCATGCCGCGGGTCAGTGCGTCCTTGGGTGCATCGTGGCCCTTGAGCAGCAAGGCGGCCAGCGCGGGTGACAGCGTCAGAGAATTGATCGCGGAGATCACGGTCGAGATCGCAATGGTCACTGCAAACTGGCGGTAGAACTGGCCGGTCAGGCCGCTGATAAAGGCCAAAGGTACGAATACCGCCACCAGCACCAGCGCAATCGCGATGATGGGGCCAGACACTTCGCGCATGGCACGGTAGGTGGCCTCGCGCGGGCTCAGGCCGTCGCCGATATTGCGCTCGACGTTTTCCACGACGACGATGGCGTCATCCACGACGATGCCAATTGCCAGCACTAGGCCAAACAGGCTGAGCGCATTGATGGAGAAGCCCAGCAGGTGCAACACCGCGAACGTGCCGACCACCGACACGGGCACCGCCAGCAACGGAATGATGGAGGCGCGCCAAGTCTGCAAGAACAGAATGACGACCAGCACCACCAGCGCGATCGCTTCCAGCAGCGTGTGGATCACCGAGCTGATGGAGGCACGCACAAATTGTGTGGGGTCATACGCGATGCGGTACTCCACACCTTCGGGCATGTTTTTGGACAATTCGTCCATGGTCGTGCGCACGGCCTCGGAGATGGCGAGCGAGTTGGAGCCCGGCGCCTGGAACACACCCATGCCGACCGCCTGCTTGTTGTTCAGCAGCGAACGCAGTGCGTAATCGGCAGCGCCCAGTTCCAGGCGCGCAATGTCACGCAGCCGGGTGATGGCGCCGTCGGCACCGGTCTTGACGATGATGTCGCCAAACTCTTCTTCATTCTGCAAACGACCTTGGGCATTGATGGAGAGTTGCATATCCACGCCTGCGAGGCCTGGTGATGCCCCGACCACACCGGCGGCAGCTTGCACGTTTTGCCCGCGGATGGCGGCCACGACATCGCTGGCCGACAGGCCCCGCTGCGCGACCTTTTGCGGGTCCAGCCAGACGCGCATGGAATAGTCACCACCACCAAAAATCTGCACCTGGCCGACGCCCTGAATGCGGGCCAAGCGGTCTTTGACATTCAGCACCGCATAGTTGCGCAGGTAGTTGATGTCGTAGCGGTCATTGGGCGACACCAGGTGCACCACCATCGTGATGTTGGGGGAGCTCTTGACCGTACTCACACCCAGGCGGCGCACTTCTTCTGGCAGGCGCGGCTCGGCCTGCGAGACGCGGTTTTGCACCATCTGCTGCGCCTTGTCGGGGTCGGTGCCGAGCTTGAAGGTCACCGCGAGTGTCATCACGCCGTCGGTGGTGGCCTGGCTGTTCATGTAGAGCATGCCTTCGACACCGTTGATGGATTCCTCCAGCGGCGTGGCCACTGTTTCGGCAATCACCTTGGGGTTGGCACCGGGGTACTGGGCCCGCACCACGATGGTGGGCGGCGCGACTTCCGGATATTCGGAAATCGGCAGGCCGCGTAGCGCGACGAGGCCGGCAATCAGCATCAGCAGCGATAACACGCCGGCAAATATGGGCCGGTCAATAAAAAATTTGGACAGATTCATGGCAGTTCTTGTTGTTTACTTTTGCGCAAGCTTGACGGCCTTGTCACCAATCGAGAGTTCGGACTTGGCCGTCATCTCCACCATCTGTGGCGCGACCAGCGCGCCGGGGCGGATGCGTTGCAGGCCGTTGACGACGATGCGCTCGTTCGCAGCCAGCCCGGTCTTGATGACACGCAGGCCGTTGACCGATGCGCCCAGGGTCACTTCGCGGTATTGCGCCTTGTTGTCGGCACCGACCACCATCACAAACTTCTTGTTCTGGTCTGTGCCCACCGCACGTTCGTTGATCAACAAAGCGCTGGCCTTAGTGGCCTGGCCCAAACGGATGCGCGCGAACTGGCCGGGCATCAATTGGCCGTCCTTGTTGTCGAACACGGCGCGTGCGCGCACGGTGCCGCTTTTGGCATCGACCTGGTTGTCGACCAGTTGCAGCTTGCCTTCAAACGGCGTGTCGCTGCTGGCCGATGTGCCCATCTGCACGGGGATCCGGTCCAGCTTGCGGTCACCACCGGCGCTCACATCTTTCAAAGCCTTCGCCACCACCTGCTCATCTGCATCAAAACTGGCATAGATGGGGCTGACAGACACCAGCGTGGTCAGCACCGGTGCACCAGGCCCGGCGGCCACCAGGTTGCCCACCGTCACCTCCAGCTTGCCGACACGGCCTGACACGGGCGCGCGGACCTGGGTGTAGTCCATGCTGAGCTGCGCCGTTTGCAGCGCGGCCTGTGCGGCGCGCAGGTTGGCGTCGGCTTCACGCTGGCCATTGGTGCGTTCGTCGAGCTCGCGCTTGGATATGGCCTGCTCGCTCCACAGGCGTTGCGAACGCTCCTGTTCACCCTTGGCCTGTGCACCCTTGGCCTGTGCCGCGCCGACCTGCGCTTCGGCGCGTTGCACGTCGGCGGCGTATGGCGCAGGATCAATTGTCAACAGCAGATCGCCCTTTTTGACGAGTGCGCCTTCGCGGAAGTGCGCGGCCTGCAGCGTACCGGATACGCGCGGGCGGATATCAACACGCTCGACCGCTTCCAGCCGGCCAGAAAACTCATCCCAGGCCGCGACATTGCTTTGCACCACGGTGGCTACCGATACCGGCGTGGCGGGTGCTTCTGTTGCTGCGGGCTGGGCACGTGTACTGCTCACGCCAAAGATGGCTGCAGTGACACCCGTTAGTGCGAACACGGCGATGGTGGTGGCGAGCAGGCGGCGCTTTGGGGTGTGGAGGCGAATGGTTTGCATGGTGGAGCGTCCTTGAAAAATCAGAGAATGGAAGAGGAGAAAAAATCGCTGAACTGTTGTTGCACGCCAGCCGACCAAGCGGCTTTTTCGCGCGCTGCATCGGCCGGCTCCAGGTAGCTCACCGGCCAGCCGGTTGGGCCGGGCAATACGGCTGAGTGCACCAAGCGGCCGAACACGCGCAGGCGGTCTGCGTAGTCCAGTGCTTCATCCCGTAGCGGGTCGTCTTGGGCGGTCAGCAACAGCGTGGGCGGAAGATTGCCCAGGCGCAGTGCATTGCCAGGTGCGGCGTAAGGGTGGGCGGCGTTGTCAACACGGGCAAGGTATTGGTGCCAGCCATCCGCCCAGGTGCAGCCGACCGGGCCGGCGTCCGCATGGCGCAAGGACTCGGTCGCCATGCACGGGTTCAGCATGGGCGACAGCAAAATCTGCCCGGCCAGTTTTGGCCCATGGCGGTCGCGCGCCATCAGCGCCACGGCCGCTGCCAGGTTGCCACCGGCTTCTTCACCGGCCAGAAACACCAGCGCATCCTTGCCAGCCAGTTTTTGCCGGGCCTTGAAGGCCCAGACCAGCGCCGCATAACCGGTTTCGATCGCCTGTGGGAACGGGTTGGCCGGGGCCAGCGGGTAGTCCAACGACATCACCACCGCGCCCGAAGCGGCCAGCAAACGGGGAACGCAACCACCCTCCTCCAGCGACCCAGCCACAAAAGCCCCGGCGTGAAAGTGCACGACCAATGGCACCGGCGCGGTGGCCGATGGGTCGTGCCGGCCGTAAAACCGCACGTTCAGCAAAGGGCTGGCAGGCGGTTTCAGGCCGATATTGATCTGTTTGTCGACCCAGGCCGGGGCGGCGGAGGCCACCGCAGCGTGGGGTTTTTGGAGGCTGTGCATCGGGTCAAACCGGAAAACGGCTTTAATTTGTTGCGATGCAGCAGAATGTAGGGCGCATAGCCCGAGCAATAAATAGCCTTTTCGCTCAAACTTTATTTCACCAGTGCAACAATCGGCCCAAAATCTCCTCGTTTTTCTGATTTACTAGGCTTATGGACAAATTTTCCGCCATGCAGGCGTTTGTACGGGTCGTTGAAGCCGGCACCTTCACCAAGGCTGCCGATTCGATGGGCGTGCCCAAACCCTCCGTCACCCGCCTGATCCAGGATCTGGAGAAGGAACTGGACACCAAGCTGCTGAACCGCACCACCCGTAAGGTCACCGTGACAGTGGACGGCGCCGCGTATTACGAGCAGGCCAGCCGCCTGCTGGGCGAGGTGCAGGAGCTGGAGTCGAGCATGTCGCGCGCCAAGGCCAGCCCGCGTGGGAAGCTGAAGGTGGACGTGCCCTCCTCCCTGGGCCTAGCCATCATCATCCCGGCGCTGCCGGATTTTTATGCGCGTTACCCCGACATCCAGCTGGACTTGGGCGTCAGCGACCGGCCCATCGACATCATTGCCGAGAACGTGGACTGCGTGGTGCGTGGTGGCGAGATCACCGACCAGTCGCTGGTGGCCCGGCGCATCGGCGAGTTCTACATGATGACCTGCGCGTCGCCCGCTTACCTGAAGCGCGCCGGTACGCCGCAGCACCCCAGCGAGCTGGAGACCCAGCACATGATGATCCGCTACGCCTCGCCACGCGATGGCAAGCTGTATGCGTTTACGCTGCACAGTGAAGGCGGCTCGGTCGAGATCAACGGCAAACACCAGCTGTCAGTCAACGACTCCAACGCGGGCGTGACCGCGGCCCTTGCCGGGCTGGGCGTGCTATACACGGCCACTTTTTTGATCCAGGACCACATCAGCAACGGCACGCTGGAGCCGCTGTTCACCGGTTGGTGCACCGAAGCCAAACCGATGTACGTCGTCTACCCGCCCAACCGCCACCTGAGCAACAAGGTGCGTGTGTTTGTGGATTGGATTGCCGAGCTGTTCTCCAAGCACGATCTGATCCAGCGCAAGAGCACTTTGCCGGAGGCGATGTGCAAGGGTTGGGGAACACCGGCTGTACCTGCTGCCGTTGGCCATGCTGGAAAAGCCGCCGCACAAGAAACGTTTGAAGCGGCTTTGGATACTTGACGCGGAGCTTGAGCTTATAAACTTGCCCCAAACGCACACTGACCTCTGCCTACGTCTATGAATCTGTTGAAAGCATTGTTAGCCCAGGCACCTGTTTTTGTGGGGAATGGCAGCAACCACGAAGGCGAGTCCTTTGCTGGGCGGCTGGAGATGCAGGCACTGGTAAACGGCAGTGCACTGGTGCTGCACTACACCGCTACCCGCGCCGATGGCAGGCATCTGCACAAAGAGGCCACGCTGCTAGCCGCTGCGCAAGATGGCGCCTTATGTCTTTGGCCCGTTATGGAAGAACTACCCTTTGTGCTGCCCCACCGCGCCATCGACAGCACGCACGATGAGGAAGACGGCACTCTGGCCGTCCTGTTCGCAAGCGGGCCTCGGGACGCAATGAATACGTTCCGGGAAGAAATCACGATTTCTTTGAACCCGGGTGGAGAACTGCGCATTGCCCACAGCCGGGGCATGCCGGGCGGTGCATTTGTCGAGCGGTCCCACTGCACCCTGCGCGCAGTCGCAACGTGAACGCACTCGCCACCGTACAGAGGCAGTGCATCCGCAATGAGATTGCATCCATAGTGCCGCTGGACCCACTCGAAGCACAACACCAGGCAGACGCATTGGCTTGGGTGGACTCTGGCGCCCAGCTGATACGCCAGGCAAAACCAGCAACACCGCCAAAACATCTGGTGACGTACTTTGCGGTTGTCGATGCGGCCGATCCACACATCCTGCTGGTCGACCACAAGAACGCACAACTCTGGTTGCCTGCGGGTGGGCATGTGGAACCTGGTGAGCATCCGCGACACAGTAGCCCGCGAGCTACTCGAAGAGCTTGGCTTCCCGACCACACAGGCCATGCGCTTCGATACGGCTGAATTCAGCGCGGTGCAGTGGTTTGCACTTGCGGACATCCCGTTGGCACGCAGTGACCCGCACATGGTGCGCTTCATCGCCAAACTGCGCACTGACGCGCCGCGCGTTGTCGGATAAACGCTGCAACCTACACTCAGCCCATGCAAGCCAATAACATCGACTGGGACCAGCGCGTAACGGATCTCTGGAGCGCGCTGGAGGGCTACGCGCCCGATGCCTTCGTGGCTGCAGTCCAGCGCCTTGCAGACGAGCGCCCGCCAGACGATGCGGCTGGTTTATTTGAAGTGGGGAGTGCGCAGGACTCTACCGGTCACACCGCGTTGGCGGTGCCCTCGTACCGTGCCGCGCTGGCAGCCGGTTTGACAGGGTCGCGCCGCCGTCGAGCGACGATCCAACTGGCGAGTTCATTGCGTGTTTTGGGCCATCCGCAAGAAGCGGTCGATTTGTTATCGGCCGAGGTGAACGCCGGGGCATCCGATGAACTGGATGCTGCGGTCCTCGCATTTTTGGCCTTGGCGTTGGCAGATGTGGGCCGCGAACGCGAGGCGCTGGCGCACACCCTGAGAGCCTTGTCCGGCTACTTGCCGCGCTACAACCGCTCGCTGGAGCGGTATGCAGCAAAGCTGATCAATTTTCAAGAAGGACTTTGATCAAGCTTATTTCTTGGGTGTCTTGGTCGTAGGTTCAGAGGCTTTTGCAGCAGGTGGCGCGGTCGGCAGGCCCAGATGCCCGACGATAGCCGCCTCCAATGCCTTCACTTTGGGCGCGACTGCGGCTTGTGTTTGCGCCACGAGCTTTTCACCCAAGGCCTTTTGAAAGTCACCACTCATTTGCGAGAACTTGCGGTTGACCGGCGACTCGATGATGCTGATCAGTTCTTTCAGTTCGGCTTCGCTGAATTTTTCTTCCAGCAGCGCACCGACGGTAGACGGCGCCAACTTCACGGCCTGTTGGCGCACCATGGGGCCGGTCTCATCCACATATTTTTTAAGGTCCGCCTGGACATTTTTGGCGGCAGCCTCGCGCTTCTCGGGTGGCACACGGGTTTGCAAGGCCATGCCCGCCTGCTGCTGCAGTTGCATGGCAGGGCGCTCAACAATCGATTGCGCGGTCTGCTCGATAGCGCTCTGCTGCGACACCAGCACGCGTGCAATCAATTCTTTTTTGGCGGGCGAAGAAGGCAGGGCAATGGCCGACACCGGCGCTGACGCAGTGGTCGCTGGTGTCGAGGTCTGGGCTTGGGCTTGGGCAAATCCGGCAGTCACGAACAAGGCCAGAGCAGTAAATTTTTTCATTTCAATTTTTGAGAGTGCTTGCGCTAAGAGCGTTAATGTAACGCTGCACCGTTTTCGCGACACTCGGGGGGCTTATCGCTCTGCGGCGGCCAAAGTCGGTGCCACGCGTGGCAGCAGCACGGTAAACGTGGTGCCCTTCCCTTGCGCGCTGGCCAACTCCAGGGTCCCGCCCAGCATGCCGGTTGCAATATTGAACGCGATGCTGAGGCCCAGGCCACTGCCACCTTGGCCCATGCGGGTGGTGAAAAACGGGTCGAAGACCCTTCCAAGGTTCGCATCCGGTATGCCGCAGCCATCGTCTTTGAACGCGATTTTTATGGTGTCGTCGGTAGGACGGGCGCAGCTGATCCAGATGTTGCCCTTGACGTCGACGGGGAAAGCGTGCGCCAGGGCGTTGGTGAAAAAGTTGACGATGAGCTGGCCCAGTGGCCCGGGGTAGCTGTCCATGGACACCCCGGCGTGCAAATCCATGTGCACGGTGATGGGCCGGGTGCGCACTTGGTATTCCAGCGTAGAGACCACTTCTTTGATCGTCTGGTCCACGTTGAATAGACGCCGGTGCTCCGCCGTCTGGTCCACGGCTACTTGCTTGAAGTTGTCGATCAAACTGGCGGCACGGTGCAGGTTGTTTTCAACTAGGATCGCAGCACCAATGCTGTCGGTCTTGTAGTCATTGAAATCACTGCGCTTGATGGAGCCCGCATCCATCCTGTCGCCTATGTCTTGTGTACGTGCGCGCAATGCGCTGGCGGCCAACAGTGCGTTGCCCACCGGCGTGTTGAGTTCATGGGCCAGGCCTGCAACCATGTTACCGAGCGCAGCCAATTTCTCTGAGCGCACCAACTCGTTCTTGATAGCCAGGTTGGTGCTGAGTGTGTGGGTGAGTTCGGTATTGGTTTTCTCCAGTTCTTCGGTGCGCTCCAACACCCGCTGTTCCAGGCCTGCGTTGAGTTCGCGCAACTGGCGCTCCCCATCCATGCGTGCGGACTCACTGGTCTGCAGGTCGGTCAGCATCTGGTTATACGCCTGGGTCATCAAACCCAATTCACCGGTAGGAGGCAGTGCGATGGGTTGGGCCGTGCCCTGGCCCACAGCCGACAAGTGTTGCGTAAGCAGACGGACCGGCAACAAGAGCCGGCGCACCAGCAAGGCAATCAGAAAAAACAGCAGCGCACAGGCGACGACGGCAAACCCGGCAATGGTGTTCAGCGACTGGCGAAACGGCTGGCGAACTTCCGCCATCGGAAAGTTGGCAGCCAGTATCCAGCCTAGCGACTTGAGCTCTACAAAGGTCGCCAGTGCGTGCAGCCCGGTGGAATTGATGGTTTCGGTGGTTCCCTGAAAGTGCGCGTCCATAGCCCGGTCCAACCCCTTGTTTTGACCGGGTCTGGCCGCCAGACCCAGCCTGCGCGCGGGATCAGGGTGCAGCAGCATGATCCGGTCCCGCGTCAGCATGTACAGGTAGCCGGTATCACCCACTTTGACCTGGGCCAGGTTGCCTGCATAGTTGGCATCCAGTAGCTCCAGGCTGCCCTGGATGACGCCAATGATGGCCTGGTCGGGTCCAAAGACTGGGGCACTGAGCGCGATCAGCGGTTCCTTGGGCGCCCCCGGTAGCGCAAAGGGTATGCTGACTTGCGGCACGCGTTGGCTCAGCGTGCGTTGGACCAGCTGGGTCTCGGTGTCCGTGATCGCCGTTCCACGGGTGGCCACCATGCTGGTGGGGCTGGCGGCGACCAAGCGGCCCGCCGTATCGAACAGGAACAGGCCCTGCTTGAAGTTGCGCTGCAAGAAGGTGCGCGAATCCAAAAAACGCTGCGCCTCCTTGGGGCTGCCCAGCAGCTTGGTGTCCACCAGCTTGCCGGCACCGGCCAGGGTGGTGTGCACAGTGCCGATCTTTCCTTCTACGGACTGGGCGTAACTCTGTAGCGTGGTCAACTGGTGTTGGCCTGCCAGGAAAACGTAGCGCTGCTCGAAAAAATTCAACGATAACAAGACGGCCACGCCAAACACTACAGTGAAAATGCCACTGAGCAAGAGGGCTGTGCGAGTGGCCAATGTCATATCGGAGGTACCAACAGGGCGACACTGCCAATGTCCGCCCTGGGCCAGCATTTGTCAATACGCGACGTGCATAAAAAAAGCCTTGCGGGCCCCTTTCACTACTCCACAAAAACCTTGGCCTTGCGCGGTGTCAGCTCCAGGGTTTCGCCTTCTTTGAAAGCCATTTCGATGAACTGCTGCGCTGGAATCTGGGCCTCAATGATGTCACCGCTGCCTGCGGAAGATGCGTCCAGCGGCAGCAGTTCCAGCCTTGCAATCGGCCCCACCACAATCGAACGCACCAGCTTGGCGGGAATGCCGCGCTGGCCGCTGCTACCCGCCACATAGTGGCGCACATCCAGATCGTGCGGGCGCACATAGGCGAAGGCCTTGGCGTCTTGTGCTTCGATGTGTTCGGGGCTGGACAGGCGCACACCGTGGTGGTCGGCACCGATCAGCATTTCGCCTTCATGGGCACGGCCGTTGAACAGATTCACATCACCCAGAAAACCATACACAAAGGGGCTGGCGGGGTGGTCCCACACCTGTTGGGGCGAGCCGATCTGCTCAACCTTGCCGCTGTTCATCAGCACCACGCGGTCGGCCACTTCCAGCGCTTCTTCCTGGTCATGGGTCACAAAAATACTGGTGACATGCAGATCGTCGTGCAGGCGGCGCAACCAGCGGCGCAGCTCTTTGCGCACCTTGGCATCCAGCGCGCCAAAGGGCTCGTCCAGCAACAGCACCTTGGGTTCCACCGCCAGTGCACGTGCCAACGCAATACGCTGGCGCTGGCCGCCAGAGAGTTGCGCCGGGTATCGGTCTGACAACCAGTCGAGCTGCACCAAGCCCAGCAGATCGTGTACCTTTTGCTTGATGACGTCTTCGCTGGGGCGTGCTGCCCGCGGCTTCATGCGCAGGCCAAAGGCCACGTTGTCAAACACGCTCATGTGGCGGAACAGCGCGTAATGCTGGAACACAAACCCCACGTTGCGCTCGCGCACATGCACGTCGGTGGTGTCTTCACCGCTGAACAATATGTTGCCTTGGTCAGCCGTCTCCAGGCCGGCAATGATGCGCAAGAGCGTGGTCTTGCCACAGCCTGAGGGACCCAACAGTGCAACGAGTTCACCGGACTCGATGTCCAGCGACACATCGCGCAGGGCCTTGAAAGTGCCGAAGTCTTTGCTAACGTTGCGAATGGCAATGCTCATGATTTTTCTCTTCCTCAGACCACGGGTCGTTCAGGGGGTAACGCGGCAGCAGCCTTTTGGTCACGCTCAAACTGCCATTCCACAAAGGACTTGATGACCAGGGTGACCAGGGCCAGCAGCGCCAGCAACGAGGCCACTGCAAACGCAGCCACCGATTGGTATTCGTTGTACAAAATTTCTACATGCAAAGGCATGGTGTTGGTCTGACCGCGGATATGGCCCGACACCACCGACACGGCACCAAACTCACCCATGGCCCGCGCGTTGCACAAAATCACGCCGTAGATCAGGCCCCATTTAATATTGGGCAACGTCACATGCCAGAAGGTCTGCCAACCCGTAGCGCCCAGTACCTGGGCAGCCTGTTCTTCCTCCGTGCCTTGCGCTTGCATCAATGGAATGAGTTCACGGGCAATGAAGGGAAAGGTCACAAAAATGGTGGCCAGCACAATTCCGGGCACGGCGAAAACGATCTTGATGTCATGCGCCTGCAGCCACGGGCCGAACCAGCCCTGGGCGCCAAACATCAGCACATAGATCAAGCCCGCCACCACGGGCGACACCGAAAACGGCAGGTCCACCAGCGTGGTCAGAAATGCCTTGCCTCTAAATTCAAATTTGGCAATGGCCCAAGCTGCGGCTACGCCGAACACCAGGTTCATCGGCACGGCAATAGCGGCGGTGATCAAGGTGAGGCGGATCGCGCTCCAGGCATCGGGCTCCTTGAATGCTTCCAGGTAAGCGTCCAGACCCTTGCGCAATGCCTCGGCAAACACGGTGGCCAATGGCAACACCAAGAACAAAAAGATAAAGCCCAGGGCCAAGGCGATCAGCGTGCACCTAACCCACGCGGGTTCGGTGGTACCGGAGCTAGCCCTGCGCACTGTTGTACGGTCGCTCACGACTGTGCTCCTGAACGACGGCGCTGCCAGGCCTGCAACGCATTGATGGCCAGCAGCAGCGCAAACGAGATGACCAGCAGGACCACAGCCACTGCGGTGGCACCCGCATAGTCATATTGCTCCAGCTTGCCGATGATGATCAGCGGTGTGATCTCGGACACCATGGGCATATTGCCGGCGATGAAAATGACGGAGCCGTATTCGCCAATGGCCCGCGCGAAAGCCATCGCAAAGCCTGTCAACAGCGCGGGAGCTATGGTTGGAAAGATCACGTAACGAAAGGTCTGCCAGCGGCTGGCACCCAGGCACGTCGCAGCCTCTTCCAGCTCTTTCTCCACATCTTCCAGCACCGGTTGCACGGTGCGCACAACAAACGGCAGGCCGATAAAAATCAGTGCAATAACCACACCATTGCGATTGAATGCCAGCTGAATGCCATAGGGCTCCAGCAAGCTGCCGACCCAGCCATTACTGGCCAATAATGCAGTCAACGAGATACCGGCCACGGCCGTAGGCAGCGCAAACGGCAGGTCCACCAGCGCATCAATAATTTTTTTACCAGGGAAGCTGTAACGCACCAGCACCCAGGCGATCAGCAGGCCAAAAAAAGCGTTGGCCATCGCGGCAATAAACGACGCACCAAAGGTCAACCGGTAGGCGGCCATGACCCGCGGGCTGCTGACCGCGAACACAAATTGCTCCCAGGTCAGCGTGAAGGTTTTGAATACCAGCGCCGACAGCGGGATCAGCACGATGATGCTCAGGTAGAAAATCGTGAAGCCCAGCGTCAGCTTGAAGCCCGGCAACACGCGGCGCGTAGGCCTGCGCGCTGGCTGCTGTGCTGGCGGCCAGTCAGTGGTAAGCGAAGCCGACATGGCTTACTTGACCGTGTACAACTTGTCGAACTGGCCGCCGTCGTTGAAGTGCGTTTTTTGCGCTTCAGCAAACGAGCCAAAGTAGTCTTCCACGCGGAACAACTGGATCGGTTTGAAAGTGCTGGCGTATCTCTTCAACAGGGCCGCACTGGTGGGGCGAATGGCGTGCTGGGCAGCGATCTCCTGGCCTTCATCCGAGTACAGGAAATTCAGGTAGGCCTTGGCATGCTCGGCTGTGCCTTTCTTCGCCACGGTGCGCTCGACCACGGCTACGGGGTTCTCTGCCACGATGGAGCTGGTGGGGTGAATCGCGTCGACCTTGCCAGCGCCAAACTCCTTGTCCACGGACACCACTTCCGATTCGAACGTGATCAGCACATCGCCGATATTGCGTTGCAAAAAGATGGTGGTGGCATCGCGCCCGCCCTTGGCCAACACCGGGACGTTTTTGTAGAGCTTGGTCACGTATTCGAGAGCCTGGGCGTCGGTGCCGCCCTTCTTGCGCACCTGGCCCCATGCCGCAAGGTAGGCCATCCGGCCATTGCCACCGGTCTTGGGGTTGACCACAATCACTTGAACGCCGGGCTTGATCAGGTCATCCCAATCCTTGATGCCCTTAGGGTTGTTGTTGCGCACCAGGAACAGCATCGTGGAGCTGGTGGGGGCCGCGTTGTTGGGGAATTTTTTGGACCAGTCCTTGGCCACAATGCCGCTGCTGGCCAGAAATTCAATATCCGTGGTGGTGTTCATGGTCACCACATCGGCATCCAGGCCGTCGTTGACCGCCCGTGCCTGGGCGCTGGAGCCGCCGTGGGACTGGTCGATCTTGATGTCTTTGCCCGTGGTTTTCTTGTAGCTGGCAATGAAGGCGGTGTTGACGTCCTTGTAAAACTCACGCGCCACGTCATACGACGCATTCAGCAGCGTAGTTTGCGCCGCTACCAAATTGCTAGCAGTAAGTGCAATAACAGCGAGGGCTAGCGTGGCTTTTTGTTTAAACTTCATGGGAAATCCGGTAGTTTTGGAGACTGGAGAGGTGGCGTACAGCACAAGCCTGCGCTGATTTTGCCCAGTTAGCCTGGTCTTTCCAACGAATTCTTAGTTGTTTGTATATTCCAGAGTCCTCTACCACTCCAATGACCCACATGATCAGACGTATTGCGCTTGTCGTAGGCTTGTTGTCTTATTTGGGCGCCGCGCCCGCGGCCCCTGCGGCTCCGCGCCCCATGCAAGTTGCTGATGCGCAGGAATTGCACCCCCTGGCCGAAGCCCAAATTTCACCCGATGGCCTGTGGGTGGCCTATACCGTGCAAACCGCAAACGCTGACAAAGACAAGCTGCAAAAAGACCTGTGGATGACCAGCACGGATGGCAAGCAGCACCTGCGCCTCACCCACTCGGGTGACGTCAACGGCAAACCGCGCTGGAACCCGCAGGGCCAGTGGCTGACATTCCTCGCATCCCGCGGCGAAGACGAAGAGGCCCGCAAAAACGCCCAGGTCTGGCGCCTGAACCGCAGTGGCGGCGAGGCCCAGCAGGTCACTACCGTTAAAACCGGCGTCAACGACTTTCGCTGGTCGCCCGACGGCAAACACATGGTGCTGGTGGTGACCGATGCTGACCCGCGCGACGAGCCGGAGAAGATGGAAGGCTGGAAGCGCAAAACCAAGCCGCCCATCGTGCTGGACCGCTTCCATTTCAAGCAGGACATCGAAGGGTATCTGGGCCAGCAAAAGAACCATTTATTTGTGCTCGACCTGGCAACGTCCAAGTTGACACAGTTGACGACCGGCAACTTCAGCGAAACCGCACCAGCCTGGTCACCCGACGGTCGGCAAATCGCCTTTCTGAGCAACCGCTCCCCCGCGGCGGACCGCACCGAAGAGACCAGCCTTTTTGTGATGGACCTACCCACGCAGGCCGACCATGAAACGGCCGCACCGCGCAAGCTGGCCACCTTCACGGCCGACGAAGACAGCTACCCGCTGTGGAGCCCCGACGGACGCCACCTGGCATTCTTGATGGGTGGCGAGGTGCGGCTGTCGGCCTACCAACGCTACCGCTTGGCAAAGGTTAGCCGTGATGGTGGCCCTGTTGAGGTACTCGGCCAGAGCCTGGAGCGCGGTTTCCAGAATGCCATTGCCTGGGCTCCCGATGCCCGCAGCCTGTATGGCATCGTGGATGACGACCGTAGCAGCTATATGGTCCGCGTCAACGCGGTCACGGGGGGTGCCAACGTGGTGGAGCGGCTCACGCCAGCCCAGGCCAGCGTTTCCTACCTGTCTATCGCGCGTGACGGCACGCTGGCCGTGCTGGCGGGCAACGCCAAACAGCCGGACGAAGTGCATCTGCTTCCACGCACGGGCACAGCATCCGCATTGCAGCGCCTGACGCATCAGAACGACGACTGGTTGGCCGACCTAAAAATGGGGCGTACACAGGAATTCAGCGCCACCAGCAGCGACAGCAACGTGGTGCACGGCCTGGCGACGCTGCCGCCCAACTACCGCCCTGGTCAAAAGTACCCCACCGTGCTGTTCATCCACGGCGGCCCGAATGGGCAGGACAGCCACCACCTGGGTGGTTTCAACGAGATGATGCGTGAACTGCTCAGCGCGCACGGCTATGCGGTGCTGCAGGTCAACTACCGCGGCAGCAGCGGCCGGGGCGATGCCTACCAGCAGGCCATTTACGCAGACTGGGGCAACAAGGAGGTGAAGGACTTGCTGGCCGCAGTGGACTGGGCGGTGCAGCAGGGCATTGCCGACCCGACGCGCCTGGGTCTGGGTGGCTGGAGTTATGGCGGTATCCTGACGGACTACCTGATCGCCAGCGACACACGCTTCAAGGCAGCCGTCAGTGGTGCGGGCAGCGCCAACCAGATCAGTATGTTTGGCTCCGACCAGTACAGCGTGCAGTATGAACGCGAGATGGGCGCGCCGTGGGTGGCGCAAGAAAATTGGATCAAGGTGTCCTACCCCTTCTTCAACGCCGACCACATCACCACGCCTACGTTGTTCATGGGCGGCGAGCAAGACTTCAATGTGCCTATCGCCGGTGGTGAACAGATGTACCAGGCGCTCAAGATGCTGGGCGTAGACACCCAGTTAGTGATCTACCCGGGCCAAACCCACGACATCAAGCTGCCAAGCTACCGGCGTGATGTGCAGGAGCGTTACCTGGCGTGGTTTGAGAAATACCTGGGTCACTGAACCAGCTATTGCCGCCGCTGCCCATCAGCGATTGCAGCAGCGCCAGCCCCAATGGCCACGCGCCAAAGCCAGCTTCCACGTTGACGTGGCCGGCGTTTTGCAGGCGCACAAATTCGCTGCCCCAGGCACGGGCATAGGCGCCCGCCGTGCGCACCGGGCAATACGGGTCGTTGCTGCTGGCCACCAGCACACTGCGGTACGGTAAGGACTGGTAGGGCACGGGGGCAAAGTCGGCCAGCACGCTGCGGCGTTCGGGGTCGGCCGGTGCAACCAGCAGCGCGCCTTGTATGCGCGCCGTGGCCTCTGCGGGGAGGTGTGTGGTTGCAATACAGCCCAGGCTGTGCGCGGCAACGACCACCGGGCCTGGTTGCGCCAGTATGGTTTGCGTGATCGAGGTGATCCATGCCTTGCGCGATGGGGTGATCCAGTCGTCTTGCTGCACGCGCACAGCGCCGGGAATTTGATCAGCCCACAGCGTCTGCCAGTGGCCGGGGCCGGAGTCGCGCCAGCCGGGAACGATGACAAGGGTAGCCATGGGTAGATGGTTGCTGCAATGCGCCAAGTAGAGAACAGGAGCGCATTGTGCTGAGCAGGCAGCCAATTCCCAACTACTTATTTCCCATTTGCATATGACCCAATCAACGGGCTTGGTCTTCGGCCAGTTCAAAAAGTGCCATGCCGACCAGCATAGCCAGCACAAACACCACCGCCTTGGGGTTGCCCGTACCCAGCGACACAATGGCCGGCCCAGGACAAAAGCCGGCCAGACCCCAGCCCACGCCAAACAGCAGGCTGCCGACCACCAGGCGCACGTTAATGTCGCGATTGGTCGGCCACTGCATGGCACCGCCCAGAAAACTGGTGGTGCGGCGCTTGGCCCGTGCAAACGCGCCCAGGCCGACCACAATGGCGCCGCCCATCACGAGCGCCAGCGAGGGGTCCCAGGCACCGGCCAGATCCAAAAAGCCCAAGACCTTGGATGGGTCAGTCATGCCGGCAACGATCAGGCCCAGGCTAAACAGCAGTCCCGCTGCGAACTCTGTCAAACGGTGGAAGGGTTGGTGCATGCGCCAGCCCCGCCTATGCCAACAGGTGGCGCACCACATATACCGTGGCAAAGCCCGCGCCCATGAAGCTCAGCGTGGCCACCAGCGAGCGCGGCGACAAGCGGGACAGCCCGCACACGCCGTGGCCGCTGGTGCAGCCAGCCGCATACCGCGTGCCCCCACCGACCAGCAGGCCTGCCAGCACCAGCGTGCCCCAGCCAGCGTCCACCGTGGCGGGGACCGGGCCGCACAGCAGGACATACAACACAGGCGCTGCCAGCATGCCCAGCACAAAGGCCAGGCGCCAAGCGGTATCTCCCGCCTTGGAACGCAGCAGGCCGCCCACCATGCCGCTGATGCCCAATATGCGGCCATTGACCAACATGAACAGGGCCGCAGCAAGACCTAGCAAAAGCCCGCCGCCCAACGCGCTCCAGGGTGTGAAGTGGTTCCAGTCGATTTGCATGGCGGGTGTCCTATCCATCATCAAGGCGGTGTGCCTGCTGGCTGCCGATGCTGTAGTCTACCTGTCTGCGGAGGAAAGTCTTAAGCAAATTCGGGCTATAGCCCTCGTGTATATTGACTATGTCACTATTAAATATGTAGCATTTAGTCGGATTGAATTGAGGCTACGACCCTATTGCCGAGCATGAAACACACAGTCACTGCGAGCGACGCGCAATGGATGACGGTCGCAAGGGCCGAGATGGGGGTTGCACAGTACCCCATCGGGCACAGCAACCCCCGTATCACCGAGTACCACGCGGACACCAATATCCGCGGCTACGACGACAAGGCATCGTGGTGCTCGTCGTTCGTCAACTGGTGCCTGGCCCAGACCGGAATCGTCGGCACCCACTCCGCATTGGCCCGCTCCTGGATGGATTGGGGCGAGGCACTGGAAGCGCCCGTTCCTGGCTGCATCGCCGTTCTGTACCGAGACGACCCCAGCAGCTGGAAAGGCCATGTCGGCTTCTATTTGCGCCACGATGAGCGCTATGTCTATCTGTTGGGTGGCAATCAGTTGGAAGAAGTGCGGGAGCATTTCTATCCAGTGGGCTCTGTGCTGGGTTACCGGTGGCCGAAGACTTTGCAGTACAAAGAGACGACAGTGTGAATAGGAAAGAACCAAGGAGTATGAACACCGAACTCCAGCCGCCGCGTGCTCGCTTGCGTATGGCAATCGCCTGCGCTGTGGTCGCTCTTGTAGTGGCGATTGGCCTGTGGCTGCTGTTGCCGAGCGCCGATGACGCATCACCGCGTGGCGCGGTCACGCAACATGATTCGCACCGCAGCCAGCCAATCACCCCAGCCGCATCGGCACCCGATACAAAACAAAACGACACAACGGCTACCGATACATCCCTGCCATTGCGCTTGGACGTGTCCTTGTGCAATGCTGCTTTTGGCGCAGCGGAATCCGGTATCGGTTGGGTCGAGATGCAGGTGCGCTTGGCATTGCAGGCAAGGACAACTGAGCGCGATGTAAGGGAAATTTTGAAGCATGCCGTTGAATCGTCCATTCCACTGGAGCGCGCTGCGGGACTCCATTGGCAGGCCAAGGAGAAGGCGAGCGCAACCAGGAGTCTTCTTGCGAAACAACTCACCGGATGTGGCCCCGGTCAGGCATGCGCGAAGGAATTTGAAAATGCGATTGCCGCCGCGACATTGCCTGAACGGGACGCAATCGCCCAACTGGCAATGTCATCTGCTGATCCCCAGCTATATGCCCTTGCCTATCGAACCTGCAAGCAGCGGACGGATGGATTTTGCCAGCACATCACCGCTACGCAGTGGGCCCAGCGCGATCCAGCCAATGGCACGGCTTGGCTGTACGTTGCGAGCGAAGCCAAGGCGGTCCAACAGAACCAGGCGTATGAAGATGCGCTCTACAGGTTGTCTAACAGCACGCACTTTGACAGTGGGCATGCAGCGCTAGGAGCCACCATAGACACCCTATCTGCACAAACGGAATCCCCGTCGGCGCTGTTGAGCCTAGCCTCAAAAAGCCTTGGATCAATGGCCGAAGGACCGAACTACCTGTTTGTAGTCGACGATTGCAAAGGTGATGCACTGCAAAACCCCAATCGCCAGCAGGTGTGTGACCGTATCGCCAATACGCTTGTACAGAGCGGAGATACCTTGTTTGCTCGCGCTGCGGGCGTCGGAATGGGTAGCAGCCTGAATTGGGCTCCCGAACGAATGGCCAAGCTACGCGAAGAGCAGGATGCATTGCTGGCGATGCGTGAGTCGGCCATGTTGGGCGCAGCGCCTGGCGCAACGGCTGAAGCAGCCGCACTTTCGAGCTGCCGGGGCATGATGCGCCAGGCAGTGAATATGCGCAGGGATTTGCGGCTCGGGCAGATTGGCAGCCTAAAAGCACAGGTCGCGGAGCAAACCGAATCTCTCTCCGCTTTAGCCCAACGGCATCGCGACCGGAACAAGACGGTCACCACCGTGGCACCGTGAGTGCGGTGAGGTCGCGCATCGACGTGGTGCAACGCAGACGGGCGTATCCTTACGGGACCACCCTTCCCCACTCCTGCTCATACGTCGTCACCAACACTTGGTTCGACAAACGGTTCACCTCCGCTGGAACCCGCGCCATGTCAACCGGGAAATCGAATAGCAAGGGCAAGGTCTTAGACCCCAAATAACGCAACCCCTCAGGCAAGCTGGCCGGCATGCGCCAGGGCCGGTGGCTGGCAATGATGTAGCCCCACTCGCCAAAGCTGGGCACATTCGCGTGGTAGGGCGTGGCGTGCAAGCCTACTGATTCGATCGTCGTGGCAACGGTCCAAAAGCTCTGGCGTGCTACCAGTGGTGATGTGGTCTGTATGACCGCGTAGCCACTGGCCGACAAGCGCTGCGATAGCAGTGAATAAAAGCTGTTGGTGTAGAGCTTGCCGATGGAGAAATTAGTGGGATCGGGAAAGTCCACGATGATGACATCGAACATCTCCTGCTCTGCCTTGTCGTCGCCGCCTTGCAGCCACTGGAATGCATCCGTATTGACGATGCGCAACTTGGGCGAACTCAGCGAGCCTGCGTTGAGCTTGGACATCGCCGGATCCTTGGTGAACAGGCCGGTCATGTTCGGGTCCAGCTCCACCAAAGTGACGCTTTCCACGCTGGGGTATTTGAGGATTTCGCGCACCGCCATGCCATCGCCACCGCCCAGCACGGCAACCTTGCGCGGTGCGCCGAAGGCGGACATCACTGGGTGAACCAGGGCCTCGTGGTAACGGTATTCATCCCGCTCGGCAAATTGCAGGTTGCCATTCAAGAACAGCTTGTGGCCGGTGCGGCCGTTGGTGACCACAATGCGCTGGTAGGGCGATGTGGCGGCCAGCACGATGCGGTCGTGGTAGAACTTGTCTTCTGCCAGTGTGGTGATGTGATCGGCCGCGGCAAAGCCCACGCCTAGAGCCAGCACTGTCAGCACGCAAGCCCAGGCATGGGCGCCCCAGCGGCGCAGTTCATGGCGAAAGACCCACAGCGTCCAGAACGCGACTGCTGCATTCAACAGGCCGAACAGCAGACCCGTGCGTATCAGCCCCAACTGCGGCACCAGCAGCAGCGGGAACGCCACCGACACCGCCAGCGCACCCAGGTAGTCAAACGTCAGCACCTGCGACACGAGGTCTTTGAGCGCCACCTCGCGCTTCAAGATGCGCATGACCAATGGAATCTCCAGCCCCACCAGAATGCCGACCACGCCGACCAAGGTGTAGAGCAAGAAACGGAAGGCGCCCGGCATGTAGGCGTTGGACAAGAACAGCAAGCCAGGCATGGCGCCACCGGCCAACGCCACCATCAATTCGATGCGCAAAAAGTGCGCGGGCAACTGGCGGTCAAAAAAACGTGACAGCCACGAGCCAACGCCCATGGCAAACAGATAACAACCGATAACCGTGGAGAACTGCAGGACCGAGTCGCCTAGCAGGTAAGAGGCCAGCGCACCGGCGGCCAGTTCGTACACCAGGCCACAGGCCGCCACGACAAAGACGCTGGCGAGCAGCGTGACTTCCAGCGGGCGGGGCGTTGCGCCCCGTGTTGGGGCCTCTATCGAATCCGACAAATGCAATTAATGGATTGCCGCAGCGATGATCACGCAGATGCCCAGGCTCATGGAGGCCACCACCAGCGCCAACGCAACGTTCTGCTTCTCGACAATCTCGCCCCATAAATCGTATGGCGTAATCTTGTCGATGATGATGAAGCACAGCCAAAAGATGATCACACCCATCAGTGCGAACACCAGGGAGCTGAGCACGACGCCCGGTTTTATCATTTCAAAGCCCATGGGACTCTCCTATCAACAAAAAAATGGGATGCGTCACTTGTGACCTCCTCCACCTGAAGACCCACCAAACGAGCCACCCGAGCTGCGCGAGCTGGATGACGACGAACAGTTCTCTACATTGGGGTTGCAACTTGAGCAATTGCTCAGCAGTGACAACAGAATCAGCGTGATGACCACAATCACAATGATGGTGCCGATGCCAATGCTCTTCGCAGCGCTGAACGGTGCCACGTCGCGTTTGAGCAGGTCTTGTTTGTCCTCCAGCTTGAAAGCCTTGGCCACCACCTCGCTGGCGATCTGGTCGCCGTTGGACCATACCAGTTCTGTTGGCGTCTGCTCCATGGACAGCAGCCGCTTGCCATTGGCGAAGTCTTTGTTCTTGGTCGTTTGGCCGCGCTGCACCAGCCAGTAGAACTCGCCACACACGTAATTGGTCTCGGCGGTGTAGCTGTATTTGAGCGCGTAGTTGGTGCCCATATAGCTGGCACTGCTGGCCGTTGAGCTGGACAGGGCGGGCGCACCGGTTGTAGGGCGCACCAGGCTCCAGCCTTCTTCGGAATCGACTAGGAAAGTGAAGCCCTTCTTTTGGTTGTAGAGCAGGTATTCGCTCCAGCCAAAGTGTTCGTCATCCCCCGGCGCCACGCCCATGCGGTGCTGAAACCCCACTACCTGCCATTGCACGCCTTGCAGTTGGCCCACACTGCCCAGCGGGATCAGCGGTTGCACGGGTTCGTCTTGAATGGCGGACTTGAGTTCGCCACCAATGCCCTGACTCAGGTCGATGACACTGTTGCAACTGCCGCAGGTAATGCTCTTGCTGGTGGCCAGCGTGACCGTGACGGGTGCGCCGCAGTGCGGGCAGTTGAACTGGCGGCCTTTTTCTTCCTTGGTTGACTCGTCCTTTAAGCCCTTGAGCGCCAGGTCGTCCAGCAACACGGCCGTGCCTTGCGACACGGTGGGCGGTGTGCCGGTGTAGTCGATGCTGATGACCTCGCCGCTGGCACTGCGCAGCTCGACCACATCAAACGGCTGACCCAGCGGTGGTAGCTTGGGCAGCTCACCCTGCGCGCTGATCAGCGTGGCCGATACATTGCTGGCTACGCTAAACGGTTTGCCGTTGATACCCACCTGCTTGCCGATCTCATAACGATCGGCGGGCGGCATATTGCGCTGCTGGGTGTTGGGCTGGGTGAAGACGTAGGCGCCGTTGTCTTCGGCCAGCCAGCCGGACTGGCCATCGTCAAACATCGCATTCCATTCGGCCCAGGTACCTTCGGCCGTCTTGTACTGCAGGCGCCCGATCAGTGTGAAATTACGTTTGTCGTATTTGCCGGTAGCAAAAAGCTGAAGCGGGCTGTGGTCGTCAAACAGCTCAGCCATTTTGCCGATGCGCGACAACACATCGCCATTGCGAACGACGGTGCTTTGGCAATAACCGCAAACAGCGTGCGTGGACTGTGCGGAACGGAATTCCACTGGCGCACCGCAGCCCGGGCAGGGCGCCGTGTAGCGGCGCTGCGGGGCGTTATCCGCGGTGGCCATATAGTTTTACGAAAGCTTTTTCAGCAACTCTGCCTTTTTGGCGTCAAATTCTTCGGCAGTCAAAATGCCCTTGGCCTTGAGGTCGCCCAATTTCTCCAGCGTAGCAATAATGTCATTGGGGTTGAGCGTGGCAGCCGCTTGCGCAGCAGCGGCCTGTGCCGCAGCCTGCGGATTACCTTGCAAACCAGCTTGGAGGTTTTGCGCCAGCACCTGGCCCAGCGCTACGCCAGCGCCCAAGCCCATGGCGTCGCCGGCAATGCCACCGCCACCACCGCCGCCTTCGGCAAATTTGGGGATGGCCTGCGCGGTCTGGTACTGCATGAATTTGCCCATGTCGTTGCCGACCATGCCCATGCCGATTTTCTGGTCCAGAATTTTCTGCAACTCTTCGGGCAGCGAGACGCTTTGCACCGTCATGTTTTCGAGCTTCAGGCCCAGCTTGGCCATCTCGGGGTCAAGTTGGGAACGCAGCGCTTTTGCAAACTCGATCTGGTTGGACGCCAAATCGAGGAACGGAATGCCGCTGGCCGCTATCGCGTTGCTGATGTTTTGCAACACCAGACCGCGCAACTGACCGTCCAACTCGGACACCATGTATTCCTCGCGCGTGCCGGAGATCTCGGTGTGGAACAACTTAGGGTCGGTGACGCGGAAGGCATAGTTACCAAAGGCGCGGATGCGCACGGCGCCAAAATCTTTGTCGCGGATCGTGATGGGCTGGGGCGTACCCCACTTCTGGTCGATCTGCTGGCGTGTGCTGAAGAAGTACACATCGCTCTTGAAGGGGGACTCAAACAGCTTGTCCCAGTTCTTCAAATAGGTGAGCACCGGCAGCGTCTGCGTAGTGAGCTTGTAGGTACCGGGGCCAAACACGTCGGCTATCTTGCCTTCGTTGACGAAGATGGCCATTTGCGATTCGCGCACGGTGAGCGAGCCACCGTTCTGGATTTCCATGTCCCGCATGGGGAAGCGCCACGCCAGGGTGCCGTCACCGTCTTCGGTCCACTGGATGATGTCTATGAACTGTTTCTTGATGAAATCCATTAGAGCCATGGTGCGGACCTCCTTCTATAGGGTTAACTGGAACCGGTCGCAATGATACACACCAAGTCCACAGGCCCCCACACTTGTCGCGTTCGCGTACTGCGTTGCCCCCCAAGGGGGAGTGCTTTGCCTTGGGGCGGTCCGGCGGCAAAAGCCCTTGTATTACCTCAAATTTTGTATGGGATATGCTGGGTTGATGAGCAAACTTTTCACCCCCTACACCCTGCCTTCGCCCCGTGGCGGACTCCTTTTGGCAAACCGCATCGTGGTGGCGCCCATGTGCCAATATGCTGCCAACCATGGCGAGGCCACCGACTGGCATTTGATGCACTGGGGCAACCTGCTCAACAGCGGCGCCGCACTGTTTACGATAGAGGCCACCGCCGTCGTGCCCGAGGGCCGCATCACCCCGGCCTGCCTTGGCTTGTGGGACGACCGCACCGAAGCAGCACTGGCCGACACCTTGCAACGCGCCCGCAAGCTGGCGCCACCCGTGCCGGTGTGCATACAACTGGCGCACGCGGGCCGCAAGGCATCCAGCGCGCTACCCTGGGCTGGTGCGCAACTGTTGTCGGGCGCGCAAGGCGGTTGGGAAACCTTTGGACCGTCGGCCCTGCCGCAACTGGCGAGTGAGCCGCCGCCTACCGAGATGACACGCGCGCACATGGACCATGTGCGCGATGCCTTTGTGGTGGCCGCCCAGCGCGCCGACCGCATGGGCATTGAGGCGATCGAGTTGCACGGTGCCCACGGTTATTTGATCCATGAGTTCTTGTCGCCGATTGCCAACCAGCGCACGGACGACTATGGCGGCAGCTTTGACAACCGCATCCGATTCCCGCTGGAAATATTTGCAGCCATGCGCAAGGCATTCAGCGGTGTGCTGGGTATCCGCATATCGGCCAGCGACTGGATAGAAGGTGCCTGGGATGTGGCGCAGAGTGCCGAGTTTGCGAAGCGCATCAAGGCCGTGGGCTGCGACTTCATCCACGTGTCGTCCGGCGGTATATCACCAGCACAGAAGATCGCACTGGGTGCCGGTTACCAAGTGCCGTTCGCGCGTGACATCCGCCAGTCCAGTGGCTTGCCCACCATTGCCGTGGGTCTCATCACCGATGCGCACCAGGCAGAGGCCGTGTTGCAAGCCGGCGAGGCAGATCTTGTGGCGCTGGCCCGCGCTTTCCTTTATGAGCCGCGTTGGGGCTGGCATGCGGCGGCTGCGCTGGGTGGTGAGGTGGTGGCCAAAGAAAATTACTGGCGTTGCCTGCCACGCGAGGTGCAGGCCGTGTTTGGCAAGGTGGCCATTGGGGTGCGCTAGCAAACTGCAATAAGCTCGTGCGACATGGCTTTTGTCGGGGTTGCTAATACAGTTTAGCAGCGCTGACTGGCAGAACTTGCAGACAGCCTAGACGAACGTCGGCAAGCGCATCCAAATGTCGTTTCTGTAGCCCTTTGCTAGGCCGTTTCGGCAATTCACCTCTCTCCTGCGCTATGGCAAAAGCGAGAAGCAGTTCCTCAACACCATCTGATTTTGTTGCCAAGCCCACCGGAGAAGGCCAAAACAATCCCAACAGTTGTACCCGAGGCGCAACAGCACCTCCGCCATGCTGCTGGCCGCTGGCCGTGGCGAGCGCATGCGGCCCCTGACAGACCACACGCCCAAACCTTTACTGGCCGTGCAGGGCAAGCCGCTGATGCAGTGGCACTTGGAGGCGCTGGCGCGCGGC
>NZ_JANXUQ010000078.1 GCF_025356155.1 Rhodoferax sp.
CTTCATGAAGCCGGCCGACGCGGTGTTGCTGGCGACACCCGGCAATACGGCTGCCATGCCCTACCCCAGCCTGACCGCCAACCTGCACCATGAGATCGAACTGGTGGTGGCCATTGGCGTGGGCGGCGCCAACATCAAGGCCGCCGACGCTGCCAAACACATCTTTGGCTACGCAGTAGGCTTGGACATGACGCGGCGCGATTTACAAGGCGAGATGAAGAAACTGGGCCGCCCCTGGTGCATTGGCAAGGGCTTTGACCATTCCGCACCCATCGGCCCGATCACACCGGCGGCACAGGTGCCCGACATCGGCACGGCGGCCATCCATCTGCAAGTCAATGGTCAGGACCGCCAACGCAGCAATATTGCCAAGCTGATCTGGAACATTGCCGAGACCATTGAACAACTCTCCTCCGCGTGGACGCTGCAAGCCGGTGACCTGATCTTTACCGGCACCCCCGAAGGCGTGGGCGCGGTGGTGCGGGGTGACACGCTGGTGGGCGGCATTGATGGCCTGCAAAGCATTGCGGTGCGCGTGGAGTAACGCCCCTTGGTCAACACCGCGCCCCTGCCCGCCTTCGCCTACGCCCCGCAGGTGGACGACGGTACCCGCTACCAGTCCACAGAGCTGACACGCGGCCCCTGGCACCCCGACCACCAGCACGCCGGCCCGCCGATTGCGCTGGTCTGCGGCGCGTTTGAGGCGGCGGCTCAAGCCCACGGACTGACCCACATCGCCCGCCTGACCGCCAACCTGATACGGCCCGTACCGATTGGCGAATTGCAGGTGCAGATCACACCAATTTATGTAGGACGCAACGCCGGGCATTTCTCGGCGCAGTTGCTGGCCGGCGGCAAAGAGGTGGGTGTATTCACCGCACTGGCCCAGCGTGAAAACGCGTTTGAATTGCCCGATGGCTTGCCAGGCCACCCGCTGCCGATGGCGCCAAGGCGGCCAGAGGATTCGCCGGTCGCCAACTTCCCTTTTGCTGGCCGACGCGTAGGTTATTCCGATCTGGTCGAAACGCGTAGCGCCGAGGGCGCCATCTTCGATGGCCCTTGCGCCATCTGGTTCCGCCTGCGCCACCCGCTGCTGGATGGCCACACCCCCAGCGCCTACCAGCGCGTGGCGGTGGCGGCCGATTCGGGCAATGGCATCAGCGCCGTGCTGGACTACGAGCGCTACAGCTTTGTCAATTCCGACCTCACCATCCACCTGCTACGCACACCGGTCGGCGAGTGGATCTGCCTGGACGCACGCACCTGGCTGGGCAGCAATGGCTGCGGCCTGGCTGAGTCCGCGCTGTACGATCAAAACGGCTTGATAGGCCGATCCACGCAAAGCCTGGCGGTCAAGGCGCGCTAGCATTCCAGACATCCGTACTTTTTTCACATCCTCAGGAGCTTTCCCATGATCAAATTCAGCGCCGCATTGTTCGCCACCGTTCTGGTATCGGCCTGTGCCACACCACCCAGCGCACCCACTGCCAATGCGGTACTGGCGCCGACGACGGGCAACACCGTCAATGGCACGGTCAGCTTCACCAAACAAGGCAGCGGCGTACTCGTCGCGGGCGAGGTGCGCGGCCTGGCGCCCAACACCGAGCACGGCTTTCACATCCATGAAAAAGGCGATTGCTCCAGCGGTGACGGCATGAGCACCGGCGGGCACTTCAACCCCACCGCGCAGACGCACGGCGCACACGACCACAGCGCCCACCATGCGGGCGACCTGGCCAGCCTGAAGGCCGATGCCAATGGCGTGGCCCGCTTCAGCTACACATCCACCATACTCACCGTGGGTGAAGGCGCCACCGACGTCATCGGCCATGGCCTGATTATTCACCGCGACGCCGACGATTTCACCACCCAGCCCACCGGCAACTCCGGCGCACGCGTGGCCTGCGCCGCCATCGCCAAGGGTTAAACCAGCCGTCTTCACCACCATGCTGCGCAGCCCCATCAAACATTGCAAACAATGCGGCACCGCCGTCGTCTACCGCCTGCCGGACGACGGTGACACCAAGGAGCGCGCCGTCTGCCCCGCCTGCAACACCGTACATTACGAGAACCCGTTGAACGTGGTGGGCACCGTGCCGCATTGGGGCGACAAGGTGCTGCTGTGCAAGCGCAATATTGAGCCGCGCTTGGGCAAATGGACGCTGCCGGCCGGTTTCATGGAGTTGAACGAAACCACCGCCGAGGGCGCCGCCCGGGAGACGGACGAAGAAGCCGGCGCGCAGATCGAAATGCAAGGCCTGTTCACGCTACTGAACGTGGCACGTGTGGGCCAGGTTCACCTGTTCTACCGGGCTCGCCTGCTCAGCGACGTGTTCAACCCGGGCACCGAAACGATAGAGGCGCGGTTGTTTGCCGAGGACGAAATCCCCTGGGACGAGATAGCCTTTCGCACCGTCAAGGAAACGCTGGAACGCTACTTTGCCGACCGCAAGACCGGGCAATATGGCCTGCACCAGATGGACATCGTGTAGCCATGGCCAGCGCACGCCAACCCGGCAAACCCAAGGAGAACACATTGGCCGACGCCATGATGGAGCTTGTCCTGCATGTGCCCGACAGCACCGAGGCCGTGCTGACCCACCCCGCCGAGCGGGCGCACGCTATCGCCCGCAAGGCAGCGCGCACGGCCAGCGTGGTGTCGGGGTCCTTGTCCTTACCGCCTGGGTTCTTCGGCTGGCTGACCGTCGTGCCCGAGCTGTTGGGCGTGTGGAAGCTGCAGGCACAAATGGTGTCGGACATCGCAGCGGTTTACGGCAAGACCAAGACCTTGGGCCGCGAGCAGATGCTGTACTGCCTGTTCAAGCACGTGTCGGCCCAGCTGTTCCGCGATGTTGTCGTGCGCGTCGGTGAGCGCTTTGTCGTCAAGCAGGCCTCGCTGAAGGTCTTGCAAGGCCTGGCACAGCAATTGGGCGTGCAAGTCTCCAAGGTGGTCATTGGCAAAAGCGCATCCCGCTTTGTGCCGCTGATTGGCGCTGTGGGCGTGGGCGCCTATGCCTACTTCGACACACTGCAGGTAGCCAAGACGGCGGTGGAGCTGTTCGAGCATGAAACCGTGGTTGATGCAGACTCCGATCCAGATGGCGATGTGTGGGTCGATGTGGACGCCATTGGCCACGACGACCTGCAAGAGAAGAAGCCCGCATCTGCTGCGCCGCAGACCAAGGGAAAAAAGAAAAAAGGCCTCTAGCCCTCGTCTACAAAGGAAGTGCAGCTATTAAAATAGGAGCGATCGCTGTGCGACCCATTTGGCGCTACCATCGCCAGCCCCGTCCTACTGCCACCACAAACTGATCCATGGCCAAACTGTTTTTCCGCTACTCGGCCATGAACGCCGGCAAATCCACCGCGCTGCTGCAAATCGCCTACAACTACGAAGAGCAGGGCCAGCGCGTGCACCTTTTCACCGCCGGCATTGATGACCGCAGCGGCGCCGGGTGCATCGCATCCCGCCTGGGGCTGCAGCGCCAGGCCGATGTGTTTGACGAGCACACTGATTTCTTTGCGCTGTTGACGGACGAGGACGGCCTGGCCTGTGTGTTGATTGACGAGTCGCAGTTCTTGACGCCCGAGCAGGTGCGCCAATTGCACCGGCTGGCCAATGTGCGCGGCGTGCCGGTCATTTGTTTTGGCCTGCGATCGGACTTCCAGGGCAATGCTTTCCCTGGCTCGGCCCAGTTGTTGACGCTAGCCGACGATATTGAAGAGATCAAGACCATCTGCGCCTGCGGCCGCAAGGCGACGATGAACATCCGCATCGACGAAAAGGGCCAGCGTGTGCATGCCGGTGCGCAGGTGGAGATTGGCGGCAATGAGCGCTACCAGCAAGTCTGCGCGCGGTGCTTCTACAAGGGAGAGGCCTGAACCGCCGCTAGCACTACCGCCTCGCGCGTACGCGGCTGAGCGCCGAAGCGTTTTGCTCCGTGTCCCCCGGCCTGCGGCCTCCTCCTTTTACCTGCGCAAAACGCTTCGGCGCCCAGCCGCTCAGGCCAACACATCGCGGATCTGCTGTAGGGCTGCCGGGTCTTCCATCGTTGTCAGATCACCGGGGTCGCGGCCCTCGCAGACGGCCTGGATCGCGCGGCGTAGCAGTTTGCCGCTGCGGGTCTTGGGGAGTACGGTCACAAAACGCACGCGTGCCGGGCGGCCCACTGCGCCTATGCTGTTGTCCACGACCTTCATGACTTCCGCTTCCAGCTTCGCGCGGGCGGCATCGTCCACCAGCGCGCTAGCATCCTTGACCACGGCAAAGGCCACGGCCACCTGGCCCTTGAGCGCGTCGGCTATGCCGACCACGGCTACTTCGGAAATATTCGGGTGGCTGGAGATGCATTCTTCGATCTCGCGTGTGCCGAGTCGATGGCCGGCGACGTTGATGACATCGTCGGTGCGGCCCAGGATAAAGAAGTAGCCGTCCTTGTCGCGCACACCCCAGTCAAAGGTGTTGTAGACCAGCTTGCCGGGGATGCTGTTCCAGTAGGTTGTGACAAACCGCGCGTCGTCGCGCCAGATGGTTTGCATGCAACCGGGGGGTAGAGGGCCTTCAATGGCGACCACGCCCTTCTGGTCCGCACCCGTCAACTCTTCGCCGGTGTTTTCGTCCAACAGCTTGACGTTGTAGCCGACCATGGCCACGCCCGGGCTGCCGAACTTGCTGGGCGCCTTCTCCACGCCGTTGGCAATGCTGAGGATGGGCCAGCCGGTTTCGGTCTGCCAGTAGTTGTCGATGATGGGTTTGCCAATACCCTGGCTGATCCACTGCGCTGTGGGTTCGTCCAGCGGCTCGCCCGCCAGAAACAGCGCGCGCAGGCTGGACAGGTCGTATTTCGTCAACAGCGCCGGGTCTTGCTTCTTCAGCACCCGCACGGCCGTGGGGGCGCTGAACATGACCGTCACCTTGTATTTTTCGACCAGGCTCCACCAGATCCCGCCGTCGGGCCTTATCGGCAGGCCTTCATACATGATGGTGGCCATGCCGGCGATCAGCGGGCCGTAGATGATGTAGCTGTGGCCCACGACCCAACCAATGTCGCTGGTGCAGAAATAGGTTTCACCCGCCTTGCCGCAGAAGATGTGTTCCATGCTGGCCGCCAGCGCCACCGCATAGCCACCGGTATCGCGCTGCACACCCTTGGGCTTGCCGGTGGTGCCACTGGTGTACAGCGTGTAGCTGGGGTGGGTGGACTCCAGCCATACGCAGGGGACCACGGTGCTTAAGTGTTTCTGCCGCTGAGCCCTCCACAAATGGTCACGTCCCGCTACGATTTCCATAGCAGCAAGCTGCCGGTCGGTCAGCAGCACGGCACGGGGTTTGTGGCTGGACAGCGCTATGGCCTCGTCCAGCAGCGGTTTGTAGGGCACGACCTTGCCGCCGCGCGAACCAGCGTCGGCGCTGACGATCACCGTTGGACTGGCATCCTCGATGCGCGAGGCCAACGAGCCTGCAGCAAAACCGCCAAACACCACCGAGTGGGTTGCCCCGATGCGGGCGCAGGCCAGCATCGCAAACGCCGCCTCGGCAATCATGGGCATATAGATCAGCACACGATCGCCCTGCTGCACGCCCAGTTCCAGCAGCGCGGCCGCCATGCACTGCACCTCGGTGTGCAACTGGGCAAAGGAGTAGACCTGCTCGGTGTTGGTCTCGGTCGATACGGCGATCAGCGCGGGCTGGTCGGCACGGTCTTTCAAGTGGCGGTCGACCGCGTTGTGGCACAGGTTGGTGGTGCCGCCGACGAACCAGCGCGCAAACGGCGGGTTGCTGAAGTCGCAAATCTGTTGGGGTGGGGTTTGCCAGTCGACGCGCAGGGCTTGTTCGGCCCAAAAGCCGTCGCGGTCATCAATGGAGCGGCGGTAGAAATCTGCGTAAGCGGTCATCGTGCATCCCTCAAGAATTCAAAAAACTGAATTCATAATTATGGAGATGCAGCTTGCTGGCGCCTGACGCGCCACTTCGGGAGGCTGGGCGGCAGAGCGTTCTGCGTAGGTAAAAGGAGGAGACCGCGTAGCGGGCGGGGGACACGAAGCAGAGCGCTCTGCCGCCCAGCCTCCTAGCGAGCTCTACTTGATTAGCGCCTGCATGGCTTTAAAGTCCGGATGCTCGGCGCTGCGAATCCACTCAAAGGCAACCATCTCGGTTGTCACCAACTCTGCTCCGGCACCGGCCAAGCGGTCAAACGCTGCGTCGCGGTTTCGCTCGGTGCGCGAACTGCAGGCGTCCGTCACCACCCAGACTTCAAATTCGTCTTCCAGCAGATCCAGCGCCGTCTGCAGCAGGCAGACATGGGCCTCGCAACCCGCCAGCACGATGGTGCCGCGGGGTTCGCTGCCGGGTGGCGGCTTTTGCAAATGCTTGGGCAGGCTGCGGGCATTGCCCTGCACCGGCTTGGGTTCCGGGCGCAACCATTCACCCAGACCCTCTTCCACCGCGCTGAACTGCATCTTGGACAGCACGCACGCACCGGCCTGCTGCAGGGCAGCCGCCAGTTCGGGCACGCTGCCACCCAGCTTGGACGGATTTTGCTCGGTCGCAAAAGTAGGCACGCGCAAGAGCGCGGCCAACTGGGCCAGACGCACCGCATTGGCCAGCACGGCGGGGCCGTCCAGTAGAGCGGGCATCAGGCGTTCCTGGTAGTCCACCAGCACCAGCTGGGAGTCTTCGAGTTCTAACAGCATGCCGGGTAGCTAGGTGGTGGGGTTTACGAACGCTCAGCTGCGGCGTTGGCGGTCGCCTCGTCCAGCGCTTTGCAGGACGGGGCGCAAACGGCTTGGGATTTGCCGAGCACTTTGCGGGTCGTCATCAGGGAACGTGCGCGGTGCTTGCCGCACAGGAAGCAGGACATGGTGGCGCCGCCAAACGACGCCGCTGCCATGAACGGGGAGCCGGAGACCTTGGATTTGTACCGCAAGCCGTCCGGTAAAACGGTTGTCTTTGATTCTGCTTTTGCCATGAAATTACCCTCTTTAGCCTTGGCTTGACTCCGTGAAAACCACGGGTTAAGCTCCGTTGATGCGAATTATCCTCGTTCTTACGCTCCTTTTCCTAGCCTTTAGTGCATACGCCAAACCCCAAGCCTCCCCAGATGAAGTAAACCGGTTCCTGTTAGACCGGGGCCTACTTGGCCGGATCGGTGACGTTAGCGACAAGATGGAAGCCAAAGCCTCCGAGTTAGTCGTAAATGCAATGACTTTTCTCGGCGTGCCCTACAAACGCGGTGGCACCAACGCCGACAGCGGATTTGATTGCAGCGGCTTCGTCCGTGCCATTTTTGAGCAAACTGCCGGCTTGGTACTGCCCCGCCGGGCCCGCGAACAGGCTGCAGCCTCCGAAAAAATCGAACGCGCTGACCTGCAACCCGGTGATCTGGTTTTTTTCAACACCATGCGCCGCGCCTTCAGCCATGTCGGCATATATGTGGGCGAAGGCAAATTTATCCACTCCCCCAAGCCGGGCGCCGAAGTTCGGGTCGAAAGCATGTCGGTGTCCTATTGGGCACGCCGCTTTGATGGCGCCCGCCGTGTTGCGGTCGAACCCGCCGCGCCCGCTACACCTTAAGTTCGTTGGTTATACGGTGGGGCCTTGGCATCGTCGTAGCGGCGTGCCTCCACCGCATCCAAAATCATCATCAATAAGGATGAGATTGAGCGCTATGGGGACAGCTCGGTCAGCGAGATCCTGAAACGCCTGCCGGCGGTACCTCCGGTGGGCACCTGGGGCGCGGCGGCGGCTACACACAATTGCTGGTTGATGGCGAACGCATGCCACCCGACTTCTCATTGGACAACCTGCCGCCCGAGCAGGTAGAACGCATCGAAATACTGCGTGCGCCCACCGCCGAATACGGCGCCCAGGCGGTCGCAGGCACCATCAATATCGTTTTGAAACAGGCCCTGAAGAAAACGCTGAATGAACTCAAGCTGGGTGTGGGCGTCGAAGACAACAAGGCCTCACCCAACGCCTCGTACACGCTGACGCTGTCGGTCAACCACGGTGATGACCAGGACGAAAGCGATACCCGCAGCCGCTGGTACGGCCTGCCCACTGGCAATCGGGTGCTGGACGCTTCGCTATGTTGCGCACCAACACCCAATGGCAAAAAACCTGGGCGAAGGCAAAAAGGATAGAGGTTCGCTACGGTGTAGGCGTGATCAGCGGCAGTTATGAGAGCCATAGCGTGCGACAAGCATATGGCACCAATGGCCTACCCATTCGTGCCGTTGATGACACTACCTATAACCACGAACGCAGTTGGAACCTGACTGGAAAATTATCGCAGCAATTAGAAAACGATCACAGCCTGGTCGGCGGCTTGGAGCTCGACAGCAGCGTGCGCCGTAACAGCCGCGCCACATTGCAAAACGGCCTGCCCATACTGAAAGAGTTTGGCGATGACCTTCACGCAGCCATATTACGCGTGGCCGCATATGCGCAAGACGAATGGAACCCGACCAAACAAATCTCTGCCTACGCTGGCTTGCACTCGGAAGGTATTGAGACCCGTAGCGACAGCGATAACTATCAAGTCAGCAACCAGAGCAGTGTGCTCACACCTTTGTTGCACGCGACCTGGAAGCCATTTGAGACAAGCCGCGACCAATTTCGTAGCAGCCTAACGCGCTGCCACAGAGCCGCTACGACGGGAGAACTGATCGCTCGCCCCGCTATTTCGCAACTGTTTCTCACCGGCGCCAACGAAGTCAGCAGCCCCGACCGCGCTGGCAATCCGAATCTGGCACCCGAGTTGGCGCGCGGCTTCGAGATCGCCTATGAGCACTACCTCAGTGAAACTGAAATCTCCGCAGAGAGATTCAGGCCTTCTTGCTGGCTTTGCCAAACACGCCAGCGCAGGCATCACGCGCACTGTCTTTCTCCGGCAGCTTGGCGCATACACCGTTCAATTGCGCGCTCAGTTTTTGCACCACGTGTGCATGCTTGCCGCCCGCATTCCACGCATTGAGTTGTGTGCCCATTTTTTCCAGGCTGCGGCGATTGCGTTCATAAAAGGTCTCGGGCGCTGCGTCCAATTCGGCAATCACTTGTGTGGCCGCTTTCTCGATGAGCGCGCTGTCTTGCGGCGCCATCTCGATCAGCTTCTGCACATAGCCACTACCCCACTGCAGGCGCGTGGCCGGCCCTATGGAACCGGCATAGGCTTTCTCAGACCAGTCCAACGCACCTTCTTTGTCACCACGCAGCTTGGCGTTCGATGCCAGCACCAGCATGTGGTAGTAGGCAGAAACTGCCTTGGGCAACTCGGCCTTGAGCAGGGCGTCGGACGCATCGATCATTCCCACATCGCTGAGCAAATGCGCAGCCGATGGCATCACGGATTGGCGCTCGTATTTGTCGGTGATGGTGGTATCAGCCTTGGAGGCTGCGGCCTGTGCCTGGGCCACCAGCTCGGGCGAAAGGTCTGGCTTGGCACCCTTGGGTTTGTCCAGCAAGGCCAACGCAACCTTGGCTTGCACCGCGCCCAGTTGGTCCGACTTGGAGAGTGCCGCATCCACCGACAACTTGTCCAAAGCGGTATTCATGGCCGTGGTTAACGCCGCGCGCTCGGCACTGCCCGACGCAGTCAGCGCGGTCACGATCTCATTGGGGTAGTTGACGAAGATGTCGCTGTTCTCGCGCATCCGCGGTGCGTCGGCCAGAATCTTTTGGACCTGGGCCAAGGCTTGCACCTTGTCCAGCTTGGTTGTCTTGTCCTCGGCGGACATGGCGACTGCACGCAATGTCAGCCGTGCGGCGGCTTCTTGTTGTTCGGGCGGGCACTTTTGTGCGAGCTGTTGCACGGTAGACGCCAAGTCCTTCTTGGGCAGCAATTGCGCTTCATCAATGTCCCAAGCGTAGTAGGCCAGCAGGCGCCAATCATCCGTACTCAATGCGGGCGCAGTGGCGCTCGCACCAGAAGACATTGCCGCAGCCAGCGTTTCCTTGATAGGCTGCGTAGCGCTCATGCCCATCTTCAAGATCTGCATGTACTGCACGGCATCCACTTCGCCTGGCAAGCGTGTCAGCTCAGTGCCGTCGGGTTTGAACAGGATAGTGGTCGGGTAGCCGCGCACCTTGAACTGCGTACCCAGCTTTTGTGCCCCAGGTGTGTCGCCATCCAGGTAGACAGGGATAAAGCCCTTGCTGCGTTCGACAAAATCAGGGCGGTTGAAAACTGTGGCCTTGATCTGGTTGCAAGGCGGGCACCACACGGCGCCCCAATACAAAAAAACCGGCTTGTTATCAGCCTTGGCCTTGGTGAAGACTGCGTCCAGGCTCGCACCTTCGGGCTTGACCCAGTCGATGGCGGTATGCGCCGCAGGCACCACGGGCGCGGCGGGTTGCGGTGCGGGCGCTACGGCAACTTCTGGTGCCCTGGAACAAGCCATCAACAACGCGGGGATGGCAGCAAGCAATGCTAAACGTGTCATGGAGGGCAAACCCCTGTGAGGAAAACCCTGCATTTTGCGCCAAGTTGCACACCCCTGCCTTTACCTGCACTTCACCCTCAGTTTACGGACGCGCAAATATCGGCGCTGATGATGAAGGCATGCAAAAACCTCAATACCCCAAACCGCCCCACCCCACACTGCCCTTCAAGGCGCTGGCTTTGGCATGGATGGTTGCTGCGGCCGGGTTACCCACACCCAGTTCTGCGCAGACACCGGTGGCGCCACCGGCAGCGCCCGCAGTAGCCGCCATTGCGTTGCCAGACATGACCAGCATCGCCGCCAAGCTGTCGCCCAGTGTGGTCAACATCAGCGTACAAGGGGTGCGTAAGGTATCGACCAGCGCACAGGCCACCAACCCGGACGGGGACGGTACCAAAGGCTCGGCTGAAGAACTGGCGACGCGCGAATATTTACGCAAATTCCAGCAGCGCTTTGGTGAATTGCCGCCCCAGTTGAACATGCCGGTGCGCGGCGAAGGCTCAGGCTTCATCGTCCGCGCCGATGGCATCATCATGACCAACGCCCATGTGGTTGCCGATGCTGATGAGGTGGTCGTCAAGCTGACAGACCGCCGCGAATTTGTGGCCAAGGTGCTGGGCACCGACAAACGCACCGACATTGCCGTGCTGAAGATTGAGGCCCGCGATTTGCCCACCGTGTCCCTCACCGCGTCCAAACCCCTGCGGGTCGGCGAATGGGTCATGGCCATTGGCTCGCCGTTTGGATTTGAGAGCACCGTGACTGCCGGCGTGGTCAGCGCCACACGCAGGTCATTGCCCGGAGATGGAACCGTTCCCTTTATCCAGACCGATGCCGCCGTCAACCCCGGCAACTCCGGCGGGCCACTGATCAACATGCTGGGTGAAGTCATAGGCATCAACTCGCAAATCTTCTCGCTCTCCGGCGGTTACCAGGGTGTGTCGTTTGCCATCCCCATGGACGTCGCGGTACACATCGAACAACAAATCCTCGCTACCGGCAAAGTGCGCCACGCCAAAATGGGCTTGGCGGTGCAGGAAGTAGACCAATTGTTGGCAGAGTCTTTTGGTCTGCCCAAGCCCACCGGCGCGCTGGTGTCAGACTTGGTCAAAGGCGGCGCGGCTGACAAGGCTGGCATGGACATTGGCGACGTGGTGCTGGCCGCCAACGGCCAGGTAGTAGACCAGGCCGGTGTCTTCTCCATCGTCGTAGGTCTGGCCCAACCCGGGGACAAGTTGAACCTGACCGTGTGGCGGCGCGGCAAAGAGTTGCCCATGCAGGTGACGATGGAGGATGCCACTGAGACCTTGGCCAAAAAGGTTGTGGACACGGTGGGCACGTCGGTCAACCGCCTGGGTGTGGCGCTGCGCCTGCAGAAGCCGGAAGAACAGCGCGCGTCGGGCTCCACTGCAGGCCTGTTCATCGACAAGGTCAGCGGCGCAGCCGAACGCGCTGGTGTGCAAGCCGGTGACATGCTGCTGGCCATCAACCAGGAGCCCATGCAGTCGGTCGAGCAGGCCAGGACCTTAGCCGACCGCGCGGGCAAGTCGGTAGCATTGCTGCTGATGCGCGACGGCGAACGCATCTACGTCCCGCTGCGTTTGGCCGCCCTCCCCACCATTTAGTGGGGGCAGCGCTGGGGTCAGTGCTGAGCCCGCAGCTCCCTGGCGGCTGCCACCATATTGGTCAATGCCGGTACCACTTCTGCCCATTGGCGTGTCTTCAGCCCGCAATCGGGATTGACCCACAAACGATTGGCAGGTATGCGCTCGGCCGCCTTCTTCATCAACTGCACCATATGCTGCTGGGTCGGAATGTTGGGTGAGTGGATGTCGTACACACCGGGGCCAATCTGGTTCGGGTAGTTGAAGTTGTCAAATGCATCCAGCAACTCCATGTCGGACCGTGAGGTCTCGATGGTGATCACATCGGCATCCATATCAGCAATGGACGCGATGATGTCGTTGAACTCTGAATAACACATGTGGGTGTGGATCTGCGTCGCGTCCCCCACACCATTGGCCGCAATGCGAAACGACTCCACCGCCCAGTCCAGATAATGCTTCCACTGTGATTTACGCAGCGGCAGCCCTTCGCGCAAGGCCGCTTCGTCGATCTGGATCACGCGCACACCGGCCTTCTCCAGGTCCAGCACCTCTTCACGTATGGCCAGCGCCAGTTGCTTGCACGATACCGAGCGCGGCTGGTCGTCACGCACAAACGACCAGTTGAGAATGGTCACCGGCCCGGTCAGCATGCCCTTCATCGGCTTGGCAGTTTGGGCTTGTGCGTATTGCGTCCACTCCACCGTCATCGCCTTGGGGCGGGTGATGTCGCCAAACAGAATGGGCGGCTTCACGCAGCGTGAGCCGTAGGATTGCACCCAGCCAAACTGGCTGAAGGCATAACCGTCTAGCTGTTCGCCAAAGTATTCCACCATGTCATTGCGCTCGGCTTCGCCGTGCACCAACACGTCCAGGCCCAGCGCCTCTTGTTCACGCACGCTGCGGCGGATTTCTGCCTGCATCGCAGCCTTGTAGCCCGCTTCACTGAGCGTACCCACCTTGAACTGGTTGCGCGCCTGGCGGATCTCTGCGGTCTGTGGAAACGATCCGATGGTGGTGGTTGGAAACGCGGGCAGCTTCAAGTGTGCAGCCTGCAACGCGGCACGCCGGGTATAGCCGCTCTGGCGTTGGCCCAGCTTGGCATCGATCTGCGCCAGGGCTGCTTTAACCGCAGGCTTGTTGACCCGCGGCGATGTGCGCCGTGCCGTGATGGCGCGCTGGTTTTCCGCCAACGCTTCCTTGACAGCATCCCGGCCATGGTTGAGCGCGGTAGCCAATACCTTCAACTCATCCAGCTTTTGCAATGCATACGCAAGCCACGACTTCAAGTCTGCATCCAGCTTGTGTTCGCTAGCCAGATCCACCGGCACGTGCAACAGCGAGCACGACGGCGCTATCCACAACTGCCCGCCACGCTTGGCAGCAATCGGCTCCACCCAGTCGAGCACGGCGTTCAAATCGGTCTTCCAAATATTGCGGCCATTGATCACGCCAAGCGACAATACCTTGTGTTGCGGCAGCAGGTTCAGCAGCGGCTGGATTTCGTCACGGCTATTGATGGCATCCACATGCAGGCCTGCGACCGGCAAGTTGGCAGCCAGATACTGGTTCTCTTGCAGTGGGCCAAAGTAGGTAGCCAACAGCAGTTTGACCTTGCAACTCTTCAACTGGTGATACGCCGTATTGAAGGCATGTTGCCAATCGGCACCGAGCTCGGTCACCAAGAGTGGCTCGTCGATCTGCACCCACTCCGCACCCTGCGCGGCCAGCGTCTCCAGCAGCTCGGCATAGACCGCCAGCAGGCGCGGCAACAGAGCCAATTTGTCCGAGCCGTCCTTGGCCTTGCCAATGCCCAAATAGGTGACCGGCCCGACGATGACCGGCTTGGCGTTCACACCCTGTGCCTTGGCCTCGGCAAGCTGGTCGATCAGGCGCGATGCGTCTAATTTGAACGTGGTTTGTGCCGTGAACTCCGGCACGATGTAGTGGTAGTTGGTGTCGAACCATTTCGTCATCTCACCCGCCGCCACACCGCCACAGCAATCGCTATGGTCTTCGTCGCACTGGGCGGAGCGCCCCCGCGCCACGCGGAAGTAGTTGTCCAGAGTATCGCCATGGAAGCCCTGCACCCGCGCAGGCAAATTGCCCAGCGTGAAGCTCATGTCCAGCACCTGGTCATAAAAAGCGAAGTCACCCACCGGTGCCCAATCCAGATCGGCCTGCTGTTGCCAGTGGCGTTGGCGCAGCTGTGTGCCCAGCGCCTTTAGCGCATGGCGCGAGGTGTCGCCGTTCCAGTAAGACTCCAATGCGAATTTGAGCTCGCGCTGCGCGCCGATTCGGGGAAAGCCGAGGTTGTGTGTCGTGATCATGTTGCCCTTTTGAATGCTTAGCGTTGTTAGACGGAGCAAGGTTAAAGACAACAACTCATGAAGTAAAATGGTCTTATTTCAACGAATGATTATTTTTACTCATGAATAACCATGATTGAAAGAATGCACCTCGCCATCGTCCGCGAGGTGGACAAACAAGGCTCACTGACCGCCGCTGCCAGCGTGCTGTGCCTGACCCAATCCGCGCTGAGCCACACCATCAAAAAACTGGAGCAGCAAATGGGCACCCCCATCTGGTTGCGCGAAGGCCGCAGACTGCTGCCCACGCAGGCCGGGCGTTATTTGCTGGCCGTGGCCAACCGTGTGTTGCCGCAATTGGAGATGGCCGAGGCGCGCATGCAGCAATACGCCCAGGGCGAACGCGGCACGCTGCGCATCGGCATGGAATGCCACCCCTGCTACCAATGGTTGCTCAAGGTCGTGTCGCCCTACCTGACCGCGTGGCCGGATGTGGAGGTAGACGTCAAGCAGAAGTTCCAGTTCGGCGGCATAGGCGCATTGTTTGCGTATGAAATTGACCTGCTGGTCACGCCAGACCCGTTGTTCAAACCCGGCCTGCGCTTTGTGCCCGTGTTCGACTACGAACAGGTGCTGGTCGTCAACAGCCAGCACCCACTGGCCAAGAAAAAGCACGTGCTGCCCGAGCAACTGGCGGGCGAAGTGTTGATCTCCTACCCCGTGCCCATGGACCGGTTGGACATCTACAACCGCTTTTTAATGCCCGCCGGCATCATGCCCAAACGCCACAAGACCATTGAGACCACCGACATCATGTTGCAGATGGTGGCCAGCGGCCGTGGTGTAGCCGCCCTGCCCCGCTGGCTGGTGGAAGAGTACGCCGACAAACTGCCCGTGGTGCCGGTGCGCCTGGGTAAAGAAGGCATAGACAAACAAATCTTTCTGGGTGCGCGGGAGGCGGATGTTGGCATCGACTATTTGCACGCCTTTGTTGACCTGGCCCGGCAGGCTTCGATCCTCTAAATGTCCAAAATCCCCTTCGCCGGTTGGCTCTTTCGGGTACTCAAGGCCAAGTCGATTCGATAGATGTCCCGCAAAGGGTGTTCACCGGACAACGCAGCCTGCGAAGGATTCTTCGGGCGGTTGAAAAGAGGGTTGTTTTGTCTTCGGACCTGGCAGGACATATCAATCGAGGAATTCATCCAGGTCGTTGATTCTTACATCCGCTGAAAAACCGAAGAGCGCGGCAAGATTTCCCTCGGTTCACGCAGTCCCATGGAATACCGGGAGAGCCCAGGATTTACGGCATACACCAGCCCAAGTTTTACGCCGCATCCCCGATAGGTCAAAATGCAATCAGTCTGAACGCCGTATGGACACTGAACGCATGGGGTTTGCCTGGGACGACTAACTGACTGGTCCACCGAGCAATGCCAATGCCACGGTGTGTAAGCTCTCCATCGCGTTTCCGGCATATCTCCTTGGAGCAATGGGTCTGAATTGCGTTAGAGTTTGGCAAGCCTAAACTCAAGCCATTTCCATCTTCACCGTTTGACTGACTCCCATGACCCCCATCTCTCCCGAAGCCCGCGCCAACGTCCACCTGATCGACCACCCCCTGGTGCAACACAAGCTAAGCCTGATGCGCAACAAGGAGGCCAGCACCAACAGCTTTCGCCGCCTGCTCAATGAGCTGTCCAGCCTAATGGCCTATGAGGTGACGCGCGACATGGCGCTGCAGGACGTGGAGATCCAGACCCCGCTGGAGACCATGAAAGCCAAGATGATCGACGGCAAGAAGCTGGTGTTTGTGTCCATCCTGCGTGCCGGCAACGGCATTCTGGACGGCGTGTTATCCGTGGTGCCGGGCGCGCGTGTGGGCCACATCGGCCTGTACCGCGACCCCAAGACGCTGCAGGCGGTGGAGTACTACTTCAAGATGCCCAAGAACATGGAAGAGCGCGACATCGTCGTGGTCGACCCCATGTTGGCCACCGGCAACTCCGCCGCCGCTGCCGTGGCGCGCCTGAAGGAATGCAAACCCAAGTCCATCAAGTTCTTGTGCCTGCTGACCTGCCCCGAAGGCATCAACACCCTGTACAAAGAGCACCCCGACGTGCAGATCTTCACCGCCGCGATTGACCGCGAGCTCAATAGCCATGGCTACATCCTGCCCGGCTTGGGCGATGCGGGTGACCGGATCTTCGGTACGCAATAATCGCTTAAGTTAAATTGGCCGCTAGCCCTCGTGGGATATGCGTTAGCAGCTACTAAATTCATAGCGTTAAAGGAAATACCCTTCCAGACCCCGCACCGGCGACGACGCGCTGGGGTTCTCGACAAAGACGCATCGCTTGCCCGTGCGTTTGCAAAAATCCTTGACCTTCCAATAGGCGTTGTGGCTGATGCAGCCGGTCTGGCAAATCACCAAGTCAGCGGCGGCAAGGCTGGCGTCCAGCACGCTCTGGTTGTCTTCCATGCCGCCGTCATGGTGCGCAAACCGCCCCCCTACCCGCTCGATCAGGTCGCGGTAGTTGGCGATGTTGCCGGTGCGCCCACCCACGCACAGCACGGTCTTTTGCTCCAGGTACAGCGTGACCGGTGACACGCGGGCGGCGGGGTGCTCTGCATCGTCGGGGCGCGTGGGCTTGGTGGCGTGTAGCGGCCCGGTACTCAATGCCTCCAGCGCCTTCGCCGCAGTGCTCACCTTGTGCCGCAGGGCTGCGTTCTGCGCCTCCAGTGCGGCCTGGCGCACGGCCATCTGATCCA
>NZ_JANXUQ010000085.1 GCF_025356155.1 Rhodoferax sp.
TGTTTGATGCGATCTTGCATGGCTGCCATTTGGGCCATGAGGTCCTGCACTTGCTGCTGCAGGGGCCACAGCATCCTGATCAACTCATCCTTTTGTGCGTGGCTGAGTTGATTGAGGTCGGGCACGTTTTGCATTAAGCCCGATTGTCGCTCACTATTTCATAGCAAACGCTGATGGAACTCCATTGGGAGCTGAGTAGTTACGATCCGCGAATGAAATCATCCTTTAGCCCTCGTCGGGTATGCGTGAGTAGCTATAAAAAGCGTAGCGTTCTATTTCTTTGACGCCGTCGGTGTGCTGACTTATCCTTGGACGGGGTTGACAATGATTTTTCCCATGGCGCCTCCTGTCGCGGCGTAGGTAACGGTTTAACGGAAATGGGCCAACGAAGGCAATGTTGGAAAGGTTTTAAGCCTTCCATTGCACCATGGGTGCGCGCGGTTTGCGTGAAAAACAGTGTCTTCCAGGGGATTTCAGTAACTTCCAATATACTGTAATTATTAACAGTATTTGTATTCTGGGAATCCGACGGTATGGTCTGCGTGGGGCGTATCACAACGTCCTGCATAAGAATCGTTGGCCGTTCTTATATTTTGGAAGTGCTCCATGCTCGACGACACCACTGCGCCAACAGGACTTTTTACCGATGACAGCCAAGTCACGCGATGCGTATGGTGCCGCGCAACCCCCTATTACCAGCACTACCACGACCACGAGTGGGGCGTGCCGGTGCACAACGACGAACGCCTGTTCGAGAAGATTTGCCTTGAAGGTTTTCAGGCCGGCTTGAGCTGGCTGACCATTCTGAACAAGCGCGAGGCCTTTCGGAACGCCTTTGCGGACTTCGACATGGACAAGGTTGCCCTGTTTGACGACGGCGACGTCAAGCGCCTAGTGCTGGACGCTGGCATCGTGCGCCACCGGGGCAAGATTGCATCCACCATCAACAACGCCAAACGCGCACAAGAGCTGCGCAAGGAGTTTGGCAGCCTGGCCGCCTACTTCTGGACGTTTGAGCCGCAAGCCACCACGCGGCCAGGCCAGATCACGCATCAGACATTGAGTGGCGTAACAACATCGCCCGAGTCCATCGCATTGTCCAAAGATCTGCGCAAGCGGGGTTGGAGCTTCGTTGGCCCCACCACCATGTATGCCTTCATGCAGGCCATGGGCTTGGTCAATGACCACTTCGAAGGCTGTGGCGCGCGGAGCCGGGCCTTTGCTGCACGTTCGGCTTTTGCTGTGCCGGTTGCTGCACGCACCGGGTGAGTGCAGCGGCGCAGCGCAAGAACCTATTGCTGGACGAACACGCCCAGCCGTTGGCATCGCCGATAAATTTGCTTACCAAATTTACGGTGTGTGGGCTTTAGAGCTATTCATACTCTGATTAACTTCTGTTGAACTGGACGTTTTGTTCAGTCTATTCACGTGAAACAGCTTCAAACAAATTCTTATTGGGCCGCCACTTCCGCTCTGGGAATGGGCGTGTGTGCCGTTGGCTGGAACTTCGACTGGTTGTCAGATGTAGGTTTTATCGGTATTTTGGCGCTGAGCTTGCTTATATCGTTGTGTACCGTGCAGTTTTTGCTGGTCAAGTTGCATCGCTACGGTGGCGTGCAAAACACCCAGCAGCGGGATAACGCACGGCTCAAATCCCAGGTAAAGCTGCTGCTGACACAAGCCCACTACGACAACCTGACCGGCCTGGGCAACCGCAATCTGCTCAACGACCGTTTCCAGTTTGTCGTAGAGCGGTGCATGCGCAGTAAAGCGAGTTTTGCACTGATGATGGTTGACCTGAATAATTTCAAAGCCATCAACGATACCTATGGCCACAGCGCGGGCGACGCGGTGTTGATTGCCAGTGCCAATCGCCTGATGGCTTCGGTGCGTGCATCCGACACGGTGGTGCGCCTGGGTGGGGACGAATTTTTATTACTTATCGAACGCTTTGGCAAAGGTAACGACGTGTTCAAGCTGGGGCATAAATTGATCGACACCCTGTCCGAAGACATTGAGTTGCCCTCGGGAGACGTGGTAGCAGTGGGTGCCAGTGTGGGCATTGCACAGTTTCCTAAAGATGGTGTTGATATTGCGGGGCTTATCGAATATGCCGACCAGTCCATGTACGAGTGCAAGACGTCCGGCCACATGCCCCTGGAATTTGCCTAATCCCTTGTCCCCACGCTCCGCCGCTCCTCGCTGAGGGGGCGCGGCGCCGAGATAGGAGCTTTGGCCGGTTCATTGCCCGCGACGCTGATGGATATGTGTTGGCCGCCGTGCAACATGGCCACAAAACTATCTTTGACCAGCCGTTCAGTATTTTTCAGATGCCCCAGGTCAGCGATCCATGTCGAAGCGGGTGTGTGCAAAATGCTTGAGCAGGCAGTCCGTCGCCCGCAGGTCGAATGCCTTGAGCGCGTATTGGTCATATGCGGTGGTGAAGATCACACTGTGGTCACGTCGTGTCAGATCTAGCACCTCCAAGCCGGTAGGGTGTGGCATCTGGATGCGCTGGGTGATATTGCGCAACCCCAAGCCCACTGTGCCGACTATTGCGGACGCGGTTGTAAAGAAGGCCAAACCAACAGCAAGGCGTCGCCTCGTGAAGGGCAGGGCGCGGCAGACGTAGTAGGCGGAGGGAATCACGAAGGCATAGGCTAGGCATATGGGCCACGCAAACCATAGGGCGTTGCGCCAGCCAGGTCGGCAGGTACCGGGACAAGGCCTGCGGCTTGAGAGGACCGGATACACGGTGGGTGAACCCGTCGACTTCAGTTTTTACAAGAACAGAAATCCGAGAAAGGCCAGTACAAAGCCCAAGACGACAGCTTGCTGCGGAGATTTGCGGCGCGTGATGGGTTCTGCTCACTGGATTTTTCACATGGTGTGGCCATGCCTGCGACGATGTGGCGCAGCCCAAGTGCAATCAGGATCATGGGCCAACTGTTGAAAAAGTTCTGGCCCCACCGGTGTTACGGGTTGGCGTAAATCCAGAACGCTAAAAAGATCAAAAAGCCACCCTTGGTTGCCCGGCCCACGCTGCGCGCATCGATGATGCGGCCCACGCCGACATGGGCGATGACGAAAGGCCAATACTGGATCTGCCTCAATATCCATGCGAACCGTACTATCGTGGTGCGCATAGTTCAATATTGTGGGCATTGAGGCCATCGCTGACCAATGGGAGACAGCCCGCACCGAGTACCTTGCCGGAAAATTGAGAGCAATAGAATGGAACACCCTGCATGCGAGCACGATTGACGGCTGAACAGCGCAAAGCCCTGGCAGAAGCCACTGACTACGCCACCTGGCGCACCCACGCGGTAGACCTGGACGCGCAGGCCGGCATGGACGTGTGGAAGAGTGACCCCCATTCGCCGTTTTACCAATACCGGCTGATCCAGCAGCGCTTGATCAACCTGCGCAACTGGCGCAAAGCGGGCGATTGGGCGCAGGTGATCTTCGGCCTGCGCGAAGGCCTGCACCGCAACCTGGGCAATCTGGCCAACCCCGAACTCTACAAATACACGCGGGTGGGCACCAAGTTTTTGATCGACGACTACATCACTGAAGTGACCTCGCTGCTGAACTACGTGTGCGACCACGACATTCCTGGCCTGCCCTATACCGAGAAACTGATGTTCTTTCGCCATACAGGGCAGAGTTTCGGCCGCTCCGCGTTGATGCTCAGCGGTGGTGCGAACATGGGCATGTTCCATATTGGTGTTATCAAGGCGCTGCACCAGCGCAAGCTGCTGCCTCGTGTGATCTCGGGCTCAAGCGCCGGTTCGGTGGTCGCTGCCTTTGTGGGTACGCGTAAAGACAGCGAGCTGGACGCCCTGTTTAAGGGCCACGGCATGGACTTCAAGTCCTGGCAACGCCTGGGCTTGCGCGAGATGCTCAAGCAAAAGTCCATCATGGACATCGATGCGCTGGAGCGTTTTCTACGCAAGAACCTGGGAGAGTACACTTTTGAAGAGGCTTTCAAGCGTACCAAGCGCATCATCAATATCACCGTTTCACCGGTGGACAAAAACCAGCACGCGCGCTTGCTCAACTATCTGACCACACCCCACTTGCTGGTGTGGAGCGCGGTGCTGGCGTCCTGCTCGGTGCCGGGCCTGTTCCCGCCGGTGAAGCTGATGACCAAGGACCGCCTGGGGCATGAGAAGCCCTATATGGCGTCCATTCGTTGGGTCGATGGCGCCATCCAGAGTGACCTGCCCGCCAAGCGCCTGGGTGAGTTGTACAACGTCAACCACCACATCGTCAGCCAGACCAATCCGCACGTGTTGCCCTTCATTGCCGACCAGACCCGCAAGGAAGGCTGGCAGTCGTTCCTTACCGATCTGGTCAAGAGCGAAGTCAAGTTTCGCAGCAAGCAGATCATGCAACTGGCGTCGTATGGTTTTGACGCCGGCATCATCAAAAACCTGCTGGAAGGCGCGGTGGCGATTGTCGACCAGCAATACTACGGCGACGTCACCATCCACCCGCCGATGCGTTTCAAGGACTACCGCCGCATCCTGAGCAACCTGACGCAAGAAGATTTCCAGGAATGGGTGCTGGCCGGTGAGCGCGCCACCTGGCCCAAGATTGCCATGATCCGGGATCAAACGACGATTGGCCAAACACTTGAAGACTGCATCATCCGCCTCAAGAAGAAGCGCCAACGCCGCAATATTGAACAGGGCGCGGCGCTGATGCCTTAGTTATGGCCTTCAGGCTGCCTTGAAGAAGCGTACCAGCTCGCGCACATGGCCCACCACGGAAGCGTCGCCCAATACCTGGGCCACGGTGTTCTTGGCTTCCCTCTCCACACGCACCATTTCCAGCCGGACATGCTCAGCCAGTGTGGTGTGGTTGTCGGTGGCTGCGGTCGCGCGGGCATCGATCTCTTGCAGGTGTTGTTCGGTCTGGTGCGTGGTGGTCGCGCACTGATGGGCGAGTGCCGCCAACTGCTGTTCAACTTGCAACAGACGACGGCGCAGTTCCTCTGCGTCTTCTCGGGGCACTTCCACCTCTCTGGCAAAGCGACCGAGGCGTTCACGCACATGGGCGTAGGCCCGCAAGCCCGGGCGCATGAGTGTGAGCACAATGGCCGCCGCAGCGCCTAGCCAACCGATCAGGCCCACGCCACTGTGCGCCACGAAACACAATACCGCAGCGGTGAACACATGCAGCGCCAGTGCGATCCACAGCGCGATACGTGCCCAGCGCTGGGCGTAGGTGACGGCTTCGGGGTCAATCTGAATACCGCGCTGGCGCGAGGTCTGCGCATCAAACAAAACCTGCTTGGCCTGAAACACCATATTCCACGGCACAGTGACCACGAAATACAACCACAGCAGCGTGATGACACCAATGACCGCGTCCAGATTGGGGCTGACCGGCAACTGCAACCATCCCGCCAACAGCCACAAGCCGGCACCCACCAAACCCAGCCACAGGAGCTGAAACACCACCGAAATACCTGCAAAAACTTTCATAGAGTACGCTCCATCAAAATCGGCAGCACCATGCGACCGCGATGTGGAGTATTGGTTGCCATGCGTTTATGTGGTGCGAATCAAATCAAAGTATTGAATAGGGATACCGGCAGTGCCAACCCGAATTGAGGGTCCGCGCAGACTTTAGCGTTCGCAGATTGCTTGGTGCGCCAGCTAACATATAAAACCTTGGTGAGGCGTTATCTTGCGAAGATGACCATTAGAGAGCAATCCCATTTTGAGAAAATGAGTATGAAACAACTTAGACGCACCAAGACCCTCTACGCGGCATCAGCAACAGCTTGCGCCTTGCTGCTCAGTGCATGCGGAGGGGGTGGGTCATACGATACTCCACCGAGTAACCCGGTGCCACCGGCGAAGCCTATGGTTAAGGTGTTTGGCGACAGCCTGATGGACAGTGGGACATTTGGCTTCAAGGTCACGGTCCAAAACTCTGACAAGACCAAACCTTTCGAGATATTTCCGGAAAAAATTGCAAGCAGCCTGGGTGCCAGCACGCCGTGCCCGTACTTTAACTTTTCGGTGACCGGCTACTTGCCCAATCTTGCCTGCTCCAACTATGCGGTCGGGGGTGGCCGGATCAACACGCGCGGAGATACCAAGGCGGTCATCGACACAACAAACCCGCTTTCCATCTTGAACCAGATGTCTATAGGCTCCGCGCTTCTGGCGGTAAGCGACATCGTGGTCATCGATGGCGGTGCCAACGATATTGCCGATCTGGTGGGCTCCTACCTGGGGGCGACCAACCCGGATGGCCTTGCGGCGTTCACCAACAAACTGTCCACCGTGCTGCCCGTTGCCACCGTGGCCGCGCTGGTGACAACCACACCCACTACCACGACGCTGAACGCGGCATCATTGGCGTATGCCCAGGCCTTGGCGCAGTTAATGGCGCAGTCCATCAACGACAAAGTCCTGGCGAGGGGTGTGCGCAAGGTGATCGTCATTAATGCGGTGGACATATCCACCACGCCGCTGTTTGGCGGGGTTATGGCTGCGCTAGGTGCTGCGCCGGGGTCAGCACAACGCAAGACTGTGCAAACGTCCGTCCAAACCTGGACGAATGCATTTAACGCGACGCTGGCCCGGGGTTTGACTTCTAGCAGCGTTCTGGTGGTGGACCTCAACAGCCAGTTCTCCCAGTTCCTGACGCTGCCCGCGCAATATGGGCTGACCAACACTACGACACCCGCGTGCCCCAAGGTTGACGGCGGATTGGATGCCTATGGCCTGGCCAGTCTGAGCCAGCTCGCCACAGTGCTGGCTTGCAACGTAACCAATTTGACGTCCCGCATTCCGGTCGGAGAAAACTCGCCCAACTGGTGGCAGAGTTATGCGTTTGCGGATGACTTGCACCCCACACCGGCCCTGCATGCGCTGATTGGCACCTACATCCTGCAGCAACTGGTTCGGGTGGGCTGGATTACTCCCAACTAAAGCGGTGAGGCTCTAGAGTCGGTGATTTGCATAGCGTGTAATAAAAATCCCCGCCCCAGAGGGGCGGGGTATTCAGAACAGACCTGGTTGAAAATCTGAATGTAGTTGTTGATACTCTTCGCCTCGATTCTTTACGAATTTCCCGACAGTCGCCTCGTCTCCGTGCTTGCACACTGTGCTTGCAAAATACCCATCCGTCCAGAACTCCCCTCCCCACAGCCTCTTCTTCACCTGAGGACAACGCTTGAAGATATCTTTCACCGTTATGCTTTTGAGCATCGTTACGATCTTCGTCACGCCGTACCTTGGCACCGACCGCACCAAAAAATGAACGTTGTCTTTGTTCGTGCCTATCTCCAAAAAATTGATCTCGTATCGCTTCTCGATTCCAAGGCGCATTTCCTTCAAAACATTCTCGACATCATCGTCAAACACCACCCGTCTGTACTTCGCCGCAAATACCAAGTGGTATCGCAACGCCGTAACGTTGTGACTTTTGTGTATGTACTCGCTCATCCACCAAGAATACCGTTACGCCCCAAGGGGCGGGGAATTTACCCCCAGTGATCAAAAGTATGTTTTGAAATCACCGAAATCGCCGCCATCAGCAACCTGCAAACTGCCAACCACTTCATCGAAAGCGCCGACTGCCCCAGCACCACCAACTCGTGGGGCTTGCGGTTAACTTTTTTCCGGTCTACTTCAGCGTAGAGCCTTGCTTGCCGTAGAAGTTATAAGACAGTGTTCACAGCTATGGGCGCAGTGGGCGAGCGGCGCCACAACACAGCGCAGGAGGCGGGTCATGGGAATGGCTCCATGGTCACCACATGTCTAGGTGCTGATGTGTTGCAGGTTCACCATATCTTCTTGTGCGCCGTTGATGTGGAGCCGCTTGTTTTGGCGCGGGTAGTCGCATACATCATTCTCCAGCCGTTGACCACCAACCAGGCACAGCAGGGGCTCGGTGCCGGTGTTGGACAGGCTGTGGGCTACCGAGTTCTTGCCGAAGCCCATGAAATCACCTGCCGCAACCGGGTGCAACTGGCCATCGATGTCGGCCGTACCATGGCCCGATAACACGTACAAGAATTCTTCTTCATACCAATGGCGATGGTATTCAGTGGTGTCGCGGCCCGGCAGTATGGTGACCAGATGGACGCCCATGTGTGCAAGCCCAACCGCATCACCCAGGGATTGGGTGCTGCGTACCGCGTTTGGGTTAAGCCGGTGCACCTTGGTCTGGCTTGGCAGTGCGGCTATGGCGGATGCGGTCAGCAGTTCACGGGGGGCAGTTATCACTTGATTTCCTTGGTGGCCCGCACAGGGAGGGAGGTACTGCGGGTATTGGCACAAATTATGGCCCTATGGCGCAGGGTGGCGCTGTCGCCACCGCCGACGGCAAAGCCAAGCAGCTGGAATTGGCCCGGGTGTACGTGGACGCCGAGCTGGAATCGGTGCCGCGACTGGCCCCAGTCATGGACACCATCGCGGTCGACACTCCGACGCTGCGCATTGCACACCTGGCCGATGTGCGTCCGCTGGAGCGCATCGTAAAACTGGCGCTGGGTGGTCACCGCCAGCAGCCAAGGGCGAGCAGTTTGCTATCAATAGCGTAGCTGCTCATTCAGTTTCTACGAGGGCTAGCGGCCAAAAATGCAAACAGGCTCCGGCTGTGAAGAACCTCTGGACACTATCACTTGAGCGCTCTGTACTGCACCGGGGCGCGGTAGCGTGGGCGGACTTAGGTGCGGCGTTGCCGGCCCGGTTGAAACTGGCGCAGGTGGAACTGCAAGCCGGCGGCCTGCACTGGCCGTCGGGTCCATCTATAGCTCAGTTTGAAGGGTCGGCCAGCCTGCAGGCATCCGCAACCGATGCGGACTGGAAGCCGCGCGCTGAGCTGGAGGAGACGCAGCGTTAGGCGGGCAACACATGCAATTGCGTGACCGGCGTCCGCTTGCTATCGAAAGCCTTTGCCCAAACGCAGACCGTGCAACTCTGGCAACAAGCCGGGCGGCGGCGAGTAGACAGCCAAATACTTCGTTTTATCACCATTGAGTTCGATGGTGAAATCTGCTGTGCCACAGTGCACAAAAACGTCGTTCACCTCATAGCTGCGGTTGGTGTATATGCACTTGGGTGCATGCTCCACTGTAGGTAGAAACACGCCCTGATTTTCACCCACACACTGCTTGCCCGTACCCATGGCATTGCGCAATGATGTCAGTAGATCGGTTTGGGAGAAACTTGCGGTCTCCTCGCGCTCGACCAGGCCCGTGCCCACCACGGTGAGCGGTATCCGCACAAACCCGCGGTCACCATACAGTTTTTGCTCTTTCATGCTTATGGGCACCATGGCGCGGTGGTCCGCGGTAATGATCAAGGTGCCATGTTCAAAAAAGCCCGTTGACTGCAGGCTGCGCACGAACTTACCCAACTCGCGGTCCGCGTAACGGTAGGTGAGTTCTTGCGAGTGGGCACCCGTCTCCGGGTCGACATTGGGCAGATGGGTGCTCACGGTCTCCAGTGTCATGAACGTGGGTGCAGATTTGTGCTCCTGCAACTCCGCAAGCGCGCGGGCATAGAGCGCGGCATCGGGTGCGGCGTCGAACTGGTAACGTTTGAGCCCCTGGTAAGCGGGAGATTCATGGCCCTCAGTCACATCAAAGCCTAAATCCTTCAGCCATTTGCCCTTGTCCATAAACCCCAGATTTCCGGTCGTCAGGAATACGGTGTCGTAGCCCATGCCGTGCAGCATGCGAGGAACCGACTGCACCGGATTGCGGAATTGCTCGAAGAGAGATTTGGCTTCTTTGCCTTTGGCAATGGGCGGCTCACCGGTCAGCAGGCTCACCAACCCTTGCTCCGAAGTCACGCCGTTAGCGTAGAAGTTGGAAAAGCGAACGCCTGTCTTGCTGATGGCGTCAAACTCGGGCATCCAGTCGTTGATGCCGGAAAACAAGGCACTGTGGTACATGGACAGCGATTCGACAACCACCAGGATCAGATCGGATCGGGATTGGTGCGCCTTGCCACAGGACTGGCCTTCAATGGACCGCACGGGCAGGGACTTTGCGAACTCTTTGGAGTAGGGGACACCGGCAGTTTGCCGACTAAAAAAAACTTCGATTGAGTTTTGCAGATAGGCGTCGTGATACTCCTTAGTCTCCACCAGTTCACAACCCACCACACCTGTACCAATTAGAAGGTACAGGAAAACAGGGGTAAGGGAAGGCCTGTCGTCACGCAGATAGCGCACAAATATGGTCAGCATCAAACCCACAACCAACACAGCGGCCAACAATGACCAGGCGCTGGGCAGCAATTGTTTGAGAAATCCTGCAACTGCAGCAAACTCCGCCACGAATTGCAGCAACTCGGATGCGGTGAGCCGAGTCCATAATTCGTGGGTGACGACCATGTCAACGGCAGTAATAAGCAACGCGAGGACCAGGACTACCCGCAAGGCGATCCGGATTGATCGCAGGCGGGAAACACAGGACATTAGATGGACGGTCAGTAGAAGTAGGATCAACTCTGCCTCGTGGGTAGCGGCCTTTGTAGACAGACACCATTGGCAATCCATATAATTTCTGGATATCACCTCCAGCGAGAACAATTTGTAGCCGGCAAGCGCCAGAACCAGTAGCAACACATGCAGGCAGGGGTCGCCCAAAAGCTTCCAGATACTCAGTTTCTTCAAACGCACATCAAACCCTTAGATCTCAAAAATTACTTTTTTGGCGGGTATACGTGGCATTGCCATCACCCTGTCGAGTTGCAGGGTCACCAAGCGCGAAAAATGTACGCGAAAGCTTCGATTCGCACATACCATAGACAGGTGGGATTGCGTTTCGCGTCGGGTAAATTTGGTTACTAGATGCAACGACACCGCGTAAAGGCCAATACGCAGAAGAAACCACTCACACCCCATTGAGGTATCTCTTTATCCTTTGCAGGAGTAACACCATGTTTGCTGTAGAGCCCGTCGGGTACGTTAGGTCCAGCCGCATCACCTTGGAAGACGATGATTGGGGCTCCCCCCGTTCCTTTATCGAACTGACTGCCGCCTTTGATGCCACGGCGTTGACGGGGCTGACGGACTTCTCGCATGCAGAGGTAATCTACCTGTTTGACCGCGTGCCCTTGGGCAATTCACAACTGTCGCACGCCACCCGCGCAACAACCCGAACTGGCCTATCACGGGCATCTTCGCCCAGCGCGCCAGCCGCCGTGGTCGGTTGAGCTGATGCGGAAATACTGGGTTTAGGTCAGGCCACCAAGAACAAAGCCGGGTCTACCATCTTGCGGTTCAAGACGACCCCAAAATGCAGATGCGGACCGGTCACCCGCCCGGTGGCGCCGACCGATGCGACGCGGTCACCCGTCCTGACCAGATCACCTACCTTGGCATGGATGGCGCTGAGATGCCCCACCATGGTCAGCAGGCCGCCGCCGTGGTCCATGACTACGGTATTGCCGCCGAAGAAGTAGTCGCCAGTGTCGATGATCCGCCCGGGCAAGGGCGCCAGCACCGGGGTACCGGATGCGGCGGCGATATCCATACCGCTGTGGGGGCTGCGGGGCTGGCCATTGAAGATGCGGCGCAGGCCAAAGGAGCTGGAACGCCGTCCGGACACGGGTGCCGCCATTTGCAGCATGGAAGCGTTGGGCAGTGGCACAGTAAAGGTTGCCAAAACGTTTGCCATATGGACACGTTCACGCTCAAAACGCGCCTCATCATCTTCCGACAGATCAACCTTGCTGGAAGCTACTTTCAACTTTTGGGTTGGATAATGCTTGGGTATAACCGTGAAGTCCACCTGGCGCGGAAGGCCGCTCGCCGACTGCACGGAAATGCTGGCCGGTCCGGGTGTCGTGGTCAGTGCGATACCGACCAACGCAGTCCAGTCATTGGCATCGCCCAACACCAACAAGGGCACATCGTCCAGATGCGCCATGGGGCGCATTGCGGCAGCACCCAAGTCCAGGTGGGCAATACCGCCGGGCACTGCCAAGGCGTGTGGCCACAGGTCAGGGGAGGGCACTGTTTTTTTTGGGCCTGTGGCGCGCACTGGGTCAAGTGCTAGCAGACCTAAGCTGGCCACTAGCGCGTTGCGACGGGTGAATGAAGTGTCGGCGGTCGCCAAGGTGGGGGCAGGAAGTTGTGAGGACACAGTCGGTGAGAAGCAAAGAGCAGATTCGGCCTGCGAGTCCGCTCAGCATAGCAGCACCCACATCCTATCGATTCGCGTACTGACCCTAGTGAAAAATGGCATCGTCGGGGCAGATTTTTTGAACTCTGCCTTGCCATTTGAGGGGAATCCATTTTCTTCATGACGGTTTATCGTGTGACAATTGGACTCGATGGTTGTAAGTCCTATTCGTCCTTTCTAGTCACAACTCGGGCGGTCTTTTACTTGTTCCGTTTCCAAGCTGATGTATGCTCAAAAAAATCTTTTTCGTTGTGATTTTTTATGTCATTGGGCACATGATTTACGACCAAGTATTGAGGAGCCGAGGCTCTGGCGCATCAGACAAAGATATGCAGCGGCTCGTAAGGGAAATGAACGAAAAATTACCCCAAACCGTGGGCAACATGCGCCTTGAAAAAGTGGTGTATGCCGATAAAGTGATGCACTATGCTGGCACGATACCGGGCAACAGCCCGCTTACTGAAGCTGCCAAAGCCGAGTTTCAGAAAAAGCTTAAGTCCATGTACTGTAGTGGTACGGGAATGCGCAAAGGCGGTGTGAGCGTGGAGTACACGATGACCAGCGTGACAATGACAGGGGCTGAGAGTTTTTCAGTGTCTGCAAGGTCGGAAGACTGCCAGTAATACTTGATCCAAGGTCAACCTGCGGTGCTACTGAAAATAGCAGCCCCGCGCGGCCTTCGCAGACCCTACGACGGCAAGAAATCCACCGGCCAGGTCACCACCATCTGGTCCACATCTTTGGCTGAAAAGTCAAATTGCCGCACGCGTGCCAGCAGCTTGGCTTCCAGCTCAGGAGTCTTCAGTTCGCTGGACACAATGCGGCATTCCACCACATGGCCTGCAGGCGAAATCTTCAGCTCCAGCACCACCTTGCCTTGCAGGCCGGGCTCGTCACGCAGCGCACGGTTGTAGATGGAGTAGATGGCGCCCTTGTTGCGCTCAAAGACCAGCTTGATCTCTTCGATGGACCGCGAGGCCTTGCCACTGCCGCCCTGGGCCAGCTTGCCGCCCACACTGCCTGCACTGCCAAAGCCGCTGCCCGTGCCATCGCCTTTGCCGCGTGCACCACCGCCACCGGGACCACCGCCACCGCCGCCACCCACCGCGCCTTCAACCAGCGTGGTGGAGCGGCCCGCCAGCCCACCGCCACCGGCGTTGTTGCTGAAGGCCGCGGTGTTGATACCACCACTGCCACTGCTGGCGTTGGATGTGATCAGGGCGCGCGTGGGCACGCCGGCGGCCGTGCCGGCACCTACGCCGACACCGGTGCCTGTGCCCACCCCCGGCCCTTGCTTCACGGGCGCCAGCTGTACAGCCATGGGCGCGCCGTGCAGCTCTGCCAGGTCTTTGGACATGGCCAGCAGGCCCACACCCGCAGCCTTGCGCCGTGCAGCGTCAGCCTCGCCCGCTGCCTTGTTGGGCACGGGCACGCGGGCTTCGGGCACCGGGGCTTCCTTGTTCTGTGCGACCTTGCGTGGTGGCTCCGGGTTGCGCGACACGGCTTGCGGCTGTTCGGGTTTGCTGACCAGCTTCGCCGTGGGTATGACCGGCGGCGGCTTGGCGTTCTCCAGGATCATCGTGGCCAGCCGGGGCGGCAGGTCGGGCGCCTGGCTGCGGTCGGGTACCACTACGGGCATCAGCAAGACCACCAGGCACACCACCGTGCTGAGGATTAGCACGGCGTTGCGCACGCGCGCAAAGCGCACATCGTCTTCCAGCGAACCGGCCCACGGCAGAATCGGCCTGCGGAAGGAGACAGCGAGTGCGGCGGTGCTCATGATTCCAGCCTCTGCCGCACGGCGAAGGACACATCGCTGAAGTTGGCGCGGGCGCTGGTGACCATGATGCGGCGCAACAGCCGGTAGGGGATTTCCTTGTCACCCATGATGGTCAGGCGCTTGGCCAGCGCCTCGTTTTCGGTGCGCACCACCTGGCGGTTTTTTTGCAGCAGATCCAGCTCGGCCTTCAGCGGCGCGATCAGGTCGTCGGCCTGTGCCAGCACGTCGACGCTGGACGCGACCTTGCGACCATCGACCAGGATGTCAGCACCGCTGACAGTCACCACCACGGTGTCGCGCGGCGAGGTCTCAGACACCGACTCGGGCAGCAGTACGGCCTTGGAGCTGGGCAGGGTTTCCACGCCGCCAGAGTTACTCAACAGGAAGAAAATCAGGATCGTGAACACATCGATCAACGAGACCAGGTTCATGTCCACCATGTTCTGGTGGCGGCTGCGCCTCTCGGCGCGTTTTTGCAGGGGAGTAAGTTTCATGGCGGTTTCGCCTCGTTCCTTGCTTATGGGGCGCGTGTTGGCGCATCCCCGATAGAAATATTGGGAAACAGCTCGGAGCGCACCACTTTGTCACCCTGCGCCATATGGCCCGCACGCACGGCATCCATCACCTGCACCAGCGTGTCGTAGGATGTGTTGGGCTCGGCCAGCACGGTGGCGTCGAGCTTGTCGGGGTAGCGTGTCTTGAGCTGCTGCACCAGGCGCGACAGTGCTTTCAGGTCCGGCCCGGTGGGTGTGGCCGCGATGCGCTCGATCAGCCCGCCCAGTCGGTCGCCGACTTCCAGCGCTTCGGCACGCACCACCACTTCCAGCTGCAAGTTGTCGGCCTTGACCTGCTCCAGGGCACCAGAGTTCTGCGTAGGCAGCGTCAGGTCTATGACGGACAGGCGGGTAAACACCGCAGTCGACAACAGAAAGGGCACCAACACCACGATCAGGTTGATGAAGGCGGTGATCTCCAGATGCGCCGCAGTTTTGCGGAGGCGTCGGTTCTTCATGGTGGTGGTGTTTCAGTGCGCCTTGGCGCCCGATGTAGCAGCGTGCTCGGCGCTCAGGCGTTGCACCAGATTCAGGAAGCTCATCTTGGCGGACTCCAGGCCGTCGACGATCTCGCTGGTCTGCGCTTGCAGGAAGGCGTGGATCAGCAGGAAAGGAATGGCCACCATCAGTGCGAACGCCGTGTTGTTCATCGCGATGGAGATACTGGCGGACAGCAGCTCGGCCTTTTCTGCCGGGTTGACCTGGGCCACGGCGGTAAAGCCCTTGATCAGGCCGATGATGGTGCCCAGCAAGCCCACCAGCGTGATCACGTTGGCGAAGGTGGCGATGTAGTGCGTGCGCTTTTCCAGGCGGGGCACGATTTCCATCATGCCTTCTTCCATGGCGGCGTCATAGTCTTCGCGTCGACCGGGGCTCTGCATGCGGGTCAGACCGTAGTTGACGATCTTGCCAACGGCCGAATCCGAAGCTGCCGTCAGCACCCGCACCTCCTTGAACTGGCCTTGCTGCAGCATGGGCAGGGTCTGCGCCCAGACCGCTCGGTTCTGGCTGCGCGCCTTGCTCAGGAAGATAAAGCGTTCGATGGCAATGGCCACGCCCATCGCCATGATCAGCACGCTGGGGTAGATAAACAGGCCGCAATCCTGGAAGAACTTGATGGCTGTGTTGAGGGCGTTCATGGTGGTGGTCTCCGGTGAAAAAACGAATGGGTTGAATGGAAGATGCTTACTTGGTGGGTGGCGTTGTAGCGGCCGGCGCTGCTGCTTGCGTGCTGCTGGATTTGGTACGGGTCAGTTCGTCATAACGGACCTCGCGGCGCACCACGTCGCGGTCCAGAGGGGCCAGGGCTTCGTCCAGCACGCTGGCCAGGGGGCGGCCCGACAGATCACCGGGCAGTGGTTTTTTCCACGGCACGATGTACAACACCTTGGGCAGCTCGCGGTTGCCGGTGATGCGGGTGCGGTCAATCTCGGCGCGGTCCTGGGCCAGGGCCGGTAAGGCAAGCGCAGTCAAGCCCGCAGCAAGGCCGATGAGCATTAATCGGGGGTGGTGGTATTGGCTCATGCCTTCTCCTTGCGGTTCTTCAAGTCGGCCACCCATTTGGCAACAGTGGCATCGCCGCTGGGTGTCAGCGCCAGGTAGCGTTCGTACAAAGCCAGTGCCTGTTTGCTGTCGCCCAAATACAGGTCTTGCAAAATGCCCAGGTTCAGGATGGCGGGCGTGTAGTTGGCATCCAGCGCAATCGCCTTCTCATAGGCTTGGCGTGCCTTGTCAAACTGGCCCGCCTGGCGTTGGTTGATGCCCTGCTGGTTCAGTGACGCGGCTTGCTCGGGGCCTTTTCCCTCCACGCGCTCGGTCTTGCCATAGCGCACCGGCCGCAGTTCGCGCAGCGCGTCAAAGCTGTTCTTGACCCATTGGTCGTAGATGCCGCTGGCGGCACGCTTGGCATTCACGGCGTGGATTTCGGTGGCTTTTTCTTCGAACGGGAAGGCCTGCTCTTCCAACAGCACGTTGTATTGCTCACGCTCGGCCTTGTTGAGCTTCTTGGGCCGCTCGGATGCCAGCAGTGCCTTGCCAAAATCGCGGTACACGGTGGCGATGCGGTAGCTGGCCTCGGTGGTTACATCGGCCACGCCCATGTCGGTTGCCACGGCGTAGGCTTTCAGTGCCTCTTCCATCTTGGCCTTCTTGAGCTTGAGCTGCTTTTGCAGTGGTTCGGTCAGCGCGATCTTGCGGAAGGCATCGGCCACGGGCTCGGCCAGCGCAAGCGCTGCCGTGGCACCCAGGTAGCGGGTGCGGTCGGTGCGCGCTGCACCGCCACTCTGGTCGGCTTGGAAGATGTCCTTTTGCAGCGCCAGGGCGCGGGTGGTGTTGCGGTCTTCCCGGGCCAGCTTTGCCAGCCGCGCACGGGCTTCCACAGCGGGCTCCAGCGGCTGCGGGCTTTGTGCCAGGTAGCGCTCGTAGGCCTTGGTTGCTGCGGGGCGTGCGCCGGCCTTCTCATGCAGTTCGGCGGCCTGCCACAGTGCATCACGCGCAATGGCCGGATCCTTGTGCGTGGCGGCCAGCCCTTCAAACTCGGTGGCCGCGTTGGCCCATTGGCCCTTCTCGACATAGACCACGGCCAGCTTGCCACCCACTTCGGCCTGCAGGGGGTGCTTGGGATAGCGTTTGCGGAAGTCTTCCAGCGCGCGGGCTGCTGCATCCCAGTCTTTCAGTGCAATGTGCGACGCTGCAGCGTCATACTGCGCGGCAGCCTGTACGGTGGACTGGGGTGCGACGCTGGCAATGCGTTCAAAGTGGCCTACGGCGGCGCGGGTCTCGCCGGAAGCACGGGCCAGCTCGCCCTGTTTGTAAATGGCGGCGGCGTGGCGTTCGACCAGTGCATCGCGCCCTGCCGTTTTCTCCGGCGTGAGCTTGAGCACCTGGTCGTAGGCCTGTTCCGCGCCTGCAAAGTTGGCGGCGTCAAAGCGCGTGTGGGCCAGCACGGTCCAGGCGACGCGGCGTTGGGCATCGGGCGCGGTGGGTTGTCGGTTCAACAGTTTTTGCGCCACCGCTGCGGCTTGCACCGGGTCCTTGAGCGTCAGCAGTGTCTCGGAGGCATCGGCCAACACGGGTGCGGCGCGGACATCACTGCCAAAGGCATCGACAAAGCGCAGCGCGCTGGCTACGCCGGCCTTTTGCAGGGCTGGCAATTCTGCGGAGGTGGCCTTCTTCTGCTGTTGTGCGTAGCCCAGCAGCGCGGCATAGCCTGCATCGGCGCTGGCAGCGTGGGTTGGGTAGCCATAGGCCGTTTTTTCATACTCGGTCGTGGCTTGCGCATACTGCGCATCTTCAAACAACAGTTCGGCCATCAGGAAGTTGTTTTGCGCGGTTTGTGGGTCCTTGGGGAAAGCGGTCAGGTAGTCGCGGTACCAGCGCACAGCCTCCTGGTAGTCGGCGCTGCGCTTGCTCTTTTGTGCGCTGGCGTGGTAGTGGCGTGCCAGTTCGGCCATACGGGTCTGCACCAGCGGTTGGGCCTTTTGCCAGCCTCCTGGATTGCTTTTGCGCAAGGCACTGCCGCTGCCGTAGCGGGCCACATATTCCTTCTTGGCTTCCAGCGCGAGTGTGGCAAACCCATTGCGTTCATAGACCCCTATCACGCGGGCCTGGAAGATGGGTGCCTGTGCATTCAGCGGATCGTTGCGGGCATACAGGGCGAAGGTGTCGGCGGCATCCTTGACGCGCTCCTGCTTCAGGTAGAGCTCCCCCAGCTGCTCGTACACGCGGAAAGCATAGGCTTGGCGAGCGGGCGAGTTGATGTAGGGCGCAATCGACTCACCACCCTTGAGGTTGCTCAGGCTCAGGCTGGTGACGCGGAAGGTGTCTTCGACCAGTTCGCGGTCAGCGCGTGTCAGGCCTTTGATCGACTCCAGATTGCCGTCGCCGCTGTCGGCAAGTTTGTGGTCCAGCACGCCAAAGAAGGATTGCACAGCTTCTTCGAGCCGGCCCTGCTTGAACTGCGACCAGCCCTGCATGTACAAGGCGCGGTCATGGTAGCGACCGGCCGCACCGCTGCCCAATACGGTGGCATAGGCCTTCTCGGCTTGTGCGTAATTGCGGGCAGTAAACAACAGCTCGCCCCGGCGGAACTGGGCTTCGTCGCCATGCACGGCAGTAGGGTAGTCCTTGACCAGGCGGTCCAGTGTCTTGAGCGCCGACTCCAGGTCGCCGCCTTGCTCCTGCGCGCGGG
>NZ_JANXUQ010000091.1 GCF_025356155.1 Rhodoferax sp.
CGTGGCCTGGATGCATTTGCGCAGTTCTGGCCGCCAGGGGTCTGCGATCGCAGACGCGCTTATTGCGTGGGGGCAAAAAGAAAAATGGCGGGGGAAAATACTTGTTTCGGCTTTCGCTTGCGCAGCGCAAGTGCGTGCCGATTCTGAAGCTTTCAACGCTGCCTACGACGGCGGTGTATTTGACACAAAGTGAAGTTATCGGGATAGGCAAGAGAACAAGAGAGCTCGACGGTTCTTATTCAGATAGGCTTTTTTTCGGAGCTCGTAATCGAATTGTCACTTTCCTTTTGGGGCTGAGGACTAAACGGTTGATGCAATGCGATTCACCGTACTTCCAGCTTTTACTTGTATTTGGTAGTGATCGTCATCAACTGGTATCGTCACAACAAACCGTCTATTTGCAGGGTATCGAATGGTTATGCGGTGGTGTACTCAGAGCCCTCACACCGAGCGGCATATGACGCCGCAGCTACTGGAAGAGATGCTTCTCGTTCCCGGTATTGAATGTGAGCCTCTAGACCCCGAATTCGACTGTGTCCAGGACTGCTTTGGGTCGAATGCGTGGGTTCAATCGAACCCGGCGCAAGCCCCAAGTACGACAGAGCGCTTTACCGTCGACCTGCAAGCACAGCCGGGGAACGCACAGCCACACCACGTACCTCTCGCAGGATGTTTTTCAAGAAAGACCGTAAGATAAATTTGCCCCTAGCCCTCGTGAAACTTCGTTAGTGCGCTATAAAAATTGCAGCAACCCAGAGGAGCCTACTGCCCCGCCCACACCGGCTTGCGCTTCTCCTGAAACGCCTTTTGCCCTTCCTTCGCATCCTCGGTCAGCGTGAACAGCGCAATCTGGCTTTCCGTAAAGGACATGCTTTCCTCAAACGCCATGGCCTCCACCTTCTTCATCGTGTACAGGCCGCGGCGTATCGCGGCGGGGGATTTGTCCAACAAACGGTCCAGCAGCCACTGCAGCCTGGAGTCCACGTCGTCGTCCACGTAGTTCACCAAGTTGTATTCCAGCGCCTGGGCCGACGTAATGGGCTCGCCGGTCAGGCACATCTCGGCCAGCTTGCGCCGGGGAATCAAATGCTGCAGCACGCTCAACACCTGGGCCGGGAACACGCCCACTTTGACCTCGGGCAAACCAAACACCGCGTGGCTGGCGGCCACGACCATGTCGCACATGCTCATCAGGCCCATGCCACCGGCCATGCAGGCGCCGTTGACGCGGGCGATCATCGGGATGGTGCTCATCCGGGCCACGCGCAGTAGCTGGGCCAGGTGTCCGTGCGGCTCGGAGTAGTCGGTGGTGAAGGCATTGGCAGACTGCAGGTCAGCGCCTGCGCAAAAGGCCTTAGTGCCGGCGCCGGTGATGACGATGGCGCGGATGCTGCGGTCAAGCTGTGCTTCGGAGATAGCCTGTGCCATACCGGCCAGCACGCCGTGGCTCATGGCATTGCGGCGCTCTTCCCGGGTGATGGTCAGCCACAGCACTGGCCCCCGGGTTTCTACTGAGAGTTCGGCGCTGGATGTGAAAGGGGTGTTGCTGGGCGTCGTCATGGGGTCTCCAAATCGTTGTGGTGCGCCTGCATTTTCTCAGAGACCAGGTCCGCCAGCCTGTACCATGCGAAGTCCACCACCAACCCCATTTTCCAGCTCCACGCCACCATGCCGGATACCCAGCCCCGCATTGCATTCGAGCAGGTAGCCGATGGGTTGCACGCGCGGCTATTGGGCTTGTGGACAGCCGAAAATCTAGCCGAGCCCGAGCACTGGGATGCATTGCACGCGGCACTGAGCAAACTGCCCAAGGAATGGCGCAGCTGGCGGTGGGACCTGCATGGCCTGGACCGCATGGACCACCTTGGCGCGCAACTGCTGTGGAACGCCTGGTATCGCCAGTGGCCGGACCATCTGCAGATCCATCCCGGTCAGCGCGCCATGCTGGAGCGCGTAGCGCAGTTTTCATCGGTGTTGCCACCGCGCAGACCCCAGACTGCGTGGGACATGTTCTTGCGCATGGGCGCCGTTGTCGTGCGGGTGGAAGAACACGTGGTGGGCGCTGTGCGCTTGCTGGGCCAGTTGCTGCTGGACGCCATCCAGTTGGTGCGTGCACCGCGCGCTGGCCCTTGGCGCGATGTGTCGGGCCACCTCTACCGCATTGGCGCCACCGCTTTGCCCATTACCGCGCTGGTGGGTTTTTTGATTGGCGTGGTGCTGGCCTATTTGATGTCGCAGCAGTTGCGCCAGTTTGGCGCCGATGCCTTCATCGTCAATATCCTGGGCGTGGCGTTGATACGCGAGCTGGGGCCGGTGCTGGCCGCCATCCTGATCGCGGGGCGCTCAGGCTCGGCCATCACCGCGCAGATTGGCGTGATGCGGGTCACTGAAGAGCTGGACGCGATGAAGGTCATGGGCATTCCCAAAGGCTTCCGCCTGGTGCTGCCCCGCGCCATGGCTATGGCCGTGGCCATGCCGCTGCTGGCGGTGTGGACCACCTTGGCCGCTCTGCTGGGACATGCTGGCGTCGGACCTGGTGATGGGTCTCACCCCCGCGTACTTCGTGACCGCGCTGGCCAAGGCCGTGCAGGTCTCCAACCTGTGGCTGGCGGTAGGCAAGTCCACCGTCTTCGGGCTAATGATTGCGCTGATTGGTTGCCACTACGGCCTGCGCATCAAGCCCAATACGCAGAGTTTAGGTGAGGGCACGACGGCGTCGGTGGTGACATCCATCACCATGGTCATTTTGGTGGACGCACTGTTCGCCGTCGTGTTCAAGGATGTGGGGATATGACCTTGAGCCCCCACGCTCCACCGTTACACGGGTCGCTGCCCCCATCCGGGGAAGGGCCCCCGGATTTACCGGGGCGTGGGGCTGACTTGCCTTGGGACGGCCCGGCGGCAGGTCCTCCGCCCATCGTTGATATCCGTGGTCTGTGGTCCGGCTTTCGCGCAGGCGGTGTGGAGACGCTGATCCATAAAGACTTGAACCTGAGCATTGCGCAGGGCGAGTTGCTGTCCATCGTCGGCGGCTCGGGCAGCGGCAAGACCGTGCTGTTGCGCCAGATACTGGGGCTGGAGACGCCCATGCGCGGCAGCATCACTGTGCTGGGCCACCCGGCCGAAGAGCTGACACGCGCTGGCGCCGCCAGCCGCGTGGGCATGCTGTTCCAGCACGGCGCCTTGTACTCGGCCTTCACCGTGTTGGAGAATATCGCCTTTCCGCTGCGCGAACTCAAGGCCCTGCCAGAGGACTTGGTGCGTGACGCCGTCATGGTCAAGCTGCAGATGGTGGGGCTGGACCCGGCCCATGCGCACAAGATGCCAGCCGATTTGTCTGGCGGCATGATCAAGCGCGTGGCGCTGGCGCGTGCGTTGATCATGGACCCGCCGCTGCTACTGCTGGACGAGCCCACCGCCGGCCTGGACCCGGACCGCTCCGACGCCTTCTGCGCGCTGGTGCGCTCGCTGCACCAGGAGCTGGGCCTGACCGTGGTTATGGTGACGCACGACCTCGATACCATTTACGAGATCAGCACCCGGGTGGCGGTGGTGGCGGAGAAGCATGTGATCGTGGACGCACCACCGCGCGAGGTCATCGCCTTTGACCACCCCTTTGTGCGGGACTTCTTCCTGGGCGGGCGCGGGCTGCGCGCCATGGAACTGTTACGCCTTCACCCGCAAGACGTGTAGTAGAGAGAAAGAGAGCCGTATGGAAAACAAATCCCACGCCATAGGTGCCGGTGCCTTCGTGCTGGTGGTGGCCGCGCTGCTGGTGGCCCTGGCCGCATGGCTGACGCGCGACACTGGCGAAAACCGCGTGTTCGAAATCTCCAGCCGCGAAGGCGTGACCGGCTTGCAGCGTCAGGCTGGCGTGCGCTTCAAGGGCGTCACCGTGGGGCGCGTGCAGTCCATCGCGCTGGACCAGGAAACGAGTGGCAATGTGCGCATCCGCATCGCCGTGGATAGCACCGCACCCATCAACAAATCCACGTTTGCCAGCCTGGGCTTTCAGGGCGTTACCGGCTTGGCCTTCATCCAGTTGGACGATGCGGGAGAATCCAAAGAGCCGTTGGTCAGCACCGACGGCAAGCCAGCCCGCATCCCCATGCGCCCGGGCCTGATGTCGCGCCTGACCGACCAAGGCTCTGGCCTGCTGACCAAGCTGGACGATGCCACGCAGCGTGCCAACCAACTGATGGCGCCTGAAAACCAGAAGAAGCTGATGGACGCCGTGGACAACCTGGGCCAGGCAGCGGCCAGCATCAGCCAGTTGGCCAAACACGCCGACCAGGCCAACCTACCCGCGCTGTCGCAAGAGGCATCCGCCACGCTGAAGGGCTTGCGCGAAACCTCGGACCGGTTGGGCAACAGTGCCGACTCCGTGCGCACGTCAGCCGATGCGTTCAAGGTCATGTCCAATCGCATGAGCAACCCTGGCGGTACGCTGGACAACATCTCGCAGGGTGCCGACGCACTGCTGGCGACGGGCCAGAATCTCAACACCTCGCTGGTGCCGCGCCTGAACCGCACGGTGGACGACACGGCGCGCACGGTGCGCAACGTCGGCCGCGCAGTGGACGCGCTCAACGACAACCCGCAGTCGCTGCTGCTGGGCAATGGCGCGGCCGTGCCGGGGCCGGGCGAGCCCGGCTTTGTGGCCCCTGCCGCGCGGTAATGGAGACGACCATGGATGCCCCGTTAGTTTCGCCATTGCCATCCACACCACTGTTTAATGCCCTGCACGCCATTGGGAGATTGCTATGAAATCAGTAGCTACAAACGCATATTGCGCGAGGGCTGGAGCACTTATTTGCTTAGTGGCTTTGGGGCTGACGGCCTGCTCGTCGCTCAAACCCCAGGCCCGCGCCACCGTCTACGACTTCGGCCCCGGCCCGGTTGCCAGCCTGCCGACAACACGAATCGCACCGCTGCCAACGCTGGTGCTGGCCGAGGTGGAGACCAACGCCGCGCTGGACAGCGCCGCCGTGCTGTACCGCCTGGCCTACAGCGACGCCCAGCAGCTGCGCCCCTATGCGCAGACACGCTGGAGCATGGCACCAGCCCAACTGCTGCGCCAGCGCCTGCGAGAGCACTTAAGCCTGCGCCGCGCCGTGCTCAACGCCGCGCAAGGTGTGGTCACCACCAAGCCCGCGATGATCTTGCACCTGGAGCTGGACGAGTTCAGCCATTTGTTTGAAACCGCCGAGCGCAGCAGCGGCCTGGTCCGTGTGCGCGCCACTCTGGGCCAGGGCGGGCAAGGGGCGGAGCGCCTGCTGGCTCAGCGCAGTTTTGTCGTGCAACGCCCCGCAGCTAGCGCTGACGCGGCGGGTGGTGTGCGGGCGCTGACGGAGGCGACGGATGCGGTGATTGCGGAGATTGAGCAGTGGGTGGTGCAGGTGGAAGGCGCGGGAGGCTGACGCTGATACGCTCGTTCGGCTAACGCCCCGCCAGCACGGGGAACAGCTTCACCAGCCCGTCCGACATCACCTCTACCGCCAGCGCCGCCAGTATCAGCCCCATGAGCCGCGTCATCACGTTGATGCCGGTCTTGCCCAGTACGCGGGCAATCGGTTGCGCTAACGAAAAGCACAGTGCGGTGGCCAGTGCGATGACCACGCCGTAGCCTACCAGCGTGCCAAGTTGCAGAAAGGTTTTGGCCTTCTCGGCATAAATCACGACGGTGGACATGGTGGCCGGGCCGGTCAGCAGCGGAATGGTCAGCGGCACCACGGCGATGCTGGCGCCACGCGCGGCCTTCTCGGCACCATCCTCCATTTCATGCGTATTGGTCTTGGCCTCGGCCGGTTGGGCGTTCAGCATGTTCAAGGCCGATGTCAACAACAGCATGCCGCCACCCACCTGAAAGCTGGCCAGCGAGATGCCGAAGAAATCCAGAATCTGCAGGCCCGCCAGCGCGCTGGTGGCGATAACCACAAAGCAGCTGAATGACGAAATCAGAATCGTGCGCCGCAGGTGTTCGCGCGAGAAGCCCTGCGTGTAGTGGATGAAGAACGGCACGATGGCCAGCGGGTTCACGATCGCCAGCAGCGTGATGAGGGGTTTGAAATCCATGGGGTGCGATCCTGTTGTGATTGTGATTGTCAGCGGCCGCCAGCCACATCGATGAGGGCGCCCGTGCTGTAGCTGGCCTCGTTGCCCATCAACCAGACGATGGCCTGCGCCACCTCTAACGCGGTGCCAGGGCGCTGCATGGGTACCTGGGGCGCCAACTGCCACGCCCGGTCAGGCTGGCCGCCGCTGGCGTGGATGTCGGTGTCGATGATGCCGGGGCGCACTGCGTTGACGCGTATGCCCTCGGCCGCCACTTCCTTGGCCAGGCCGACGGTGAAGGTGTCGATGGCGCCCTTGCTGGCGGCATAGTCCACATACTGGCCCGAGCCGCCCAGGCGGGACGCCGCGCTGGACACGTTGACGATGCTGCCACCGGCCCCGCCGTGGCGCGTGCTCATGCGTTTGACGGCCTCGCGCGCGCAGACAAAGGAGCCGATTACATTGGTGGCAAACATGCGCTGCAGGCGGGCCACGTCCATGGCATCTACGCGGCAGGTCACATCGACGATGCCAGCGTTGTTGACCAGGCTGGACAGCGGCCCCAGCTTGGCGTCGATCTTGTCGAACATGGACATCACTTGGGATTCGACGGCTACATCGGCTTGGACCGTAATGGCTGTGCCACCACCGGCGCGTATCTGGCGCACCAATTCATCCGCCACGAGCGAGTTGCTGCTGTAGTTCACCGCTACCGCAAAGCCCCGCTGTGCGGCCAGCAAGGCTGTGGCCGCGCCGATGCCACGCGAGCCGCCGGTAATCAGAGCAATAGGCTGCATAACAAGGGAGCTAGAGCGGGCGATTGCTGCCCTTGAGGATGGCCGGGCTGTGGTAGCGCTGAAACGCTTTCCATACCTCACCCGAGCGGGCTGCGCGTCCGAATGCGTCTTGCAACGCGGCCTTGTCCTGCGGGTTGAGTGCGGTGTTGGAGATATACGCCCCGCTGTCGCCCCAGGGCAGGTCGTCCAGCGGCTCTATGCGCAGCTTGTCCACGATGTCCTGAACACGTTCATCGCCCTGCGCCGCGCCGGCCAAAATGCTGGGTGTCATGATGGTTACGTCGGCCGTGCCCGCCTTCAGCAAGCGCGCTACCGAGAGGGCGTCCACCTCCAATATCAGCCGGCCTTGTTTGGTCAACGTAGTGATCAGCTCCTGGTAGAGATGGCCATAGTCGAACCCCCGTACCAGCGCTACTTTTAGTTTGGAGTTGTCCTGCAGCTCGCGCAGGGTTTTGATGGCTGGCCGATTGGGCTGGATGGACAGCAGCGTGGCCCGGTTGTGGATCAGCGCGACAAAGGTGCCCAGCGCATCGCGCCTGGGCGTCTTGCTGGCCGGTATCAGTAAATCGGCGCGGCCGGTCTCAAACATGATCTCCTGCCGGGCACGGGGCACCTCGGTCATCGCGAAGGTGCAACCCTCCTTGTCGGACAGGGCGCGCAGCAAATCGGGGTAGATGCCGCTGATGGTGTCGCCGTCGATCAGCACGGCTTGACCGGTGGCCGATACCGGTACCTGGATCACGCGCGAACACCCGGCATGGGCCGCCACGGCGCCTCCCAAAGCCACCCCTAGGCTCACCAGCAATGTGCGCAAAAAGTAGCGGGTCCCATGCATAGTCAGAATGTTCCGTTCGCTGTCAAAAAAACGTGAGCAGTTGGTGGGGCTTTAGGGCGCATGTGCCCCGTACTGTCAACCCAGTTTATCCGCGATAACACCATAATGGTTTGATTTGTAACGAACCACCATGCCAACCACCTTGCAATTCACCGCCGCTGACGGCTTCAGCTTCCCCGCCTACGTGGCACGCCCCGCCGGTCAGCCCAAGGGCGCTATCGTCGTGCTGCAGGAGATTTTTGGCGTCAACTCCCACATTTGCAACATTGCGAACGGTTATGCCGCACGAGGGTACGTGGCCATTGCCCCGGCCACCTTCCACCGCATACAGGCCGACGTCAATTTGGGCTACACGCAGGACGACGTCACCGCCGGTGTTGCGCTGAAAGCGGCGGCTGAAGCCCTGCCCTTGCCCGGCGTGCAGCAAGACATAGCCGCTGCCGTCGCCTATGGCGCGCAGTTTGGCAAGGTGGGCGTAGTCGGTTACTGCTGGGGCGGCCTGCTGACCTGGCGTGCCGCCTGCATGCTGGGCGGCATCCACGCGGCCGTACCCTACTACGGTGGTGGCATGACGTCGGCTGCCGAATCCGCACGCAAGCCGCTATGCCCGGTGCTGGTCCATTTTGGTGACCACGACCATTCCATCCCGCTGGACGGCGCGCTGGCTTTTCAAAAGGCGCGTGCGGATGACGGAGTGCAAGTGCACATCTACGCCGCCCAGCACGGCTTCAACTGTGACCAGCGCGGGTCCTACGACGTAGCCGCTGCGGAACTGGCGCACGAGCGCACGCTGGCTTTCTTTGGGCAGCACCTGGGCTGACCGTGCACAGGGACCGTAACATGCGAATCCGGCAAGTGCTTATGAAAAATCTGGCGCTAGCCCTCGTAGGGTATAGGTGTGTCGCTCTCTTTTTTGTAGCATGCACAGCGCCAGCGTGTGCCTCAGACTACACCGGCCCGCTGCTAGATGCCCACCTGCATTACAACGTCGAGGCCTGGGACGGTCAGACCGGCCCACACCCACCGGCCGATGTGCTGGCGCGCATGCAGCGCAATGGTGTGCGGGCCATCGTCGCCAACTCGCGGCCCAACGACGGCACCGTGTTGTTGGCCACCAGCCCGCTGACCCGCCAGGCTGGTGTGGCGGTGGTGCCCTTCATCCGCCTGTACCGCAACCGTGCCGACTATGACACTTGGTTCAAGGACGAGTCCATCTACACGATGGTGCAGGCCGAGTTTGCCAGAGGCACACCCAGCGGCGACGCCTTCAAGGGCATCGGTGAATTCCACCTGTACGACAGCGCCAATGCCAACGGCCCGGTTGCCAAAAAGCTGATGGCCTTTGCCGAGGAGAAGCGCCTGGCCGTTTTGGCCCATGTGGACGATGCCGCCATTGATCCGCTGATGGCCAACACGCCATCCAAGGGCCAGAAGCTCCAACTCATCTGGGCCCACACCGGCATTGGCGGCGCACCCGTGGCGCGGGTTGATGCGCTGCTGGCGAAGTACCCGCTGCTGATGGGCGAACTGTCGTACCGACCCGGCCTGACCTGTGCCGACGCCACTGGCCCTGAGCGCCTGTGCCCCGAGTGGCGCGCGCTGCTGCTGAAATACCCCACCCGTTTTCTGATCGGCTCCGACACCTGGATCAACCAACGCTGGCAGGCATACGACGGCACCATGCAAGGCTACCGCGTCTGGCTGGGCGACCTGCCGCCGCAAGTGGCGCGCAATATTGCGTGGAACAATGGCGCGCGCCTGTTTGACCTGCCAACACCATCACCACTAACACCCGCCGCCACACCATGACGATTCAACTGCACTACGCCCCCGCCACTGCCAGCATGATCCCGCACCTGCTGCTGGAAGAATTGGGCATCCCGTTTGAACTGCACCTGGTGGACAACACCCAAGGCGCTCACCGCGAACCCGCCTATCTGTGCATCAATCCCAACGGCCTGCTACCCGCATTGACGGACGGCGACTTGGTGCTGTACGAGACCGCCGCCATCTGCCTGCACCTGTGCGACACCCACGCCACAGCCGGCCTGGCACCCACGGTCGGCACGGTAGAGCGCTCCCACTTTTACAAGTGGCTGATGTGGCTGACCAACACGCTGCAGAGCGCGCTGATCGTTTACTTTTACCCGCACCGCTGGGTTGATGAAGGCAATACGGCGGGCGCGGCTGAAGTCAAGGCCCACGCCCAAAGCAAAATCGACGGCCTGCTGGACCAACTGGATGCTGAACTGGCCCGCCACGGCGGCCCGTGGTTCCTGGGTGAAGCGTTCAGCCTGTTGGACCCTTATGTGTTTACGCTGTGCCGCTGGACCCGCAACTTCAGCGGCCGCAAGGCGCGTGAGCTGCCGCATTTGGGGCCGCATTTGCAAAGGGTGCTGGCACGGCCGGCTAGTCAAAGGGTGATGGTGACGGAGAAGTTGAGCGCGCCGTTTGTTTAAACGGGATGGCAAAACATTGCCGCATGTGAATGCTGGGCGGTCACACTCCCGAATTTGAATGAATCACAATATTTTGCAAAAACGAATTGGGTCAGTTGACTTTAATTCGGCTGTTTCGCTGGTCAGCGATGACGGTTGGTCAAAGGTACGAACCAACTGAGGCGAACGTAGCAAACGGAATTCACCGGGCGCCGGACGCTTTGAGAATTTTTGCAATATCAAGATTTCCATTTGCTATTGCTGCCTTCAACGCTGAGAGGCCATCATTTGGGCGAAGATAATTTGGATTGGCACCTTTTGCAAGCAAAGTTTTGACGACGGGCAAAATGCCATGCCATGAAGCTTCTATGAGATATGTGCTCCCTGACGCGTCAACATAGTTTGGGTTGGTACCGTACTCTACAAGAGTGAACGCGACCGATTCATTTTTTTGAGTGAGCGCCACTGAAAGTGGGGTCAATCCATTTGGGGCTTCAAGGTTTGGATCTACGCCTTTTGAAAGTAATGCTTTGACTATGGGCAAACTACCGCGCCATGAAGCTTCGACAAGATAGGTGGTGCCCGTCGCGTTGATACGATTGAGATTGGCGCCATATTCAATTAAAGCCAATGCTGCTGAATCATTTTTTTCATTAAATGCAATGTCAAGAGGTGCCAATTTATCGAAAGTTTCAAGGTTGGGACTGACGCCTCTTGCAAGTAGCGCTTTGACTGTTTGCAAATTACCTTTCTTTATGGCTTCTATTAGATAACTGTTACCCGCTGAGTCAACATGGTTCGGATTGGCACCGTGCTCAATTAATGCCAAGGCCAATGAATCATGTTTCTGGTTAATAGCGGCCTCCAGGGGCGTTAATTTGGCGCGGGTTTCGTAATTCGGATTGGCACCTTTCGCGAGAAGCGCCATGGCTATTGGCAAATTACCCTGCCATGAAGCGTCCAAGAGATAGCTATTGTTGCGTGAGACAACATGATTTGGATGGGCGCCATATTCTATTAGTACCAACGCTATTGAATCTAAGTTCAGATTAAATGCAATGTCAAGGGGTGTTAATTTGCGAGGCGTTTCGTAATTTGGGTCTGCACCTTTTGCAAGCAGCGCCTTAACGACTGGCAAATTGCCTTTCTTTGTGGCTTCAATAAGATGAGTGCTACCCCGTGAGTCAACATGATTTGGTTCGGCACCATATTCGATTAATGCAAGGGCAATTACACCATCTCTCTGGTTGAGAGCAACTTCAAGCGGCGTCACTTTGTCAGTTGTTTCGAAATTTACATTTGCTCTCGCAGCCAAAACGTAAGAAACAACATCAATCTCATTTAGATTAATGGAGTCAATCAGCGCATTACTCCCTGTACTGGTTCTCGCATTTATATCAATTCCGGTCTCAATCAGTTTTGCAGTTACTTCCAAATCACCCTGGCTGGCAAAGTATGCAAGGTTGTCAGAGGATATTTCGATATTTCTACTTTTCAAAAATGCGATCGCTGAATGGTCGAAGTAAAAATTCAGCACCATGATCAAACAACTTAAGGTAATTGCTGCTATCCCTGTATTTTTGTTCAACTTCAAATTTTGAAGCCATGACTCTTTCATTGTTCTGGCCACATGAGTTTGTGAATGACGCCGACCCAGAATTAGTTGCCTGGATGGCTTTTCAATTATTGACCACATTAGATATGATGAAAGCAATAAAACCAGCCAAAAAATTGCCAGCGGAATTGGATTTGGCAGCCTTGGGAAGGCAGCAATGTTGCTTTGATAAAAGCGCATCAAAATTTGATGGATGAGGTAGAGTGAAAAACTAATTTCCCCAAGCAATATAAGCAACGGATTTGATAGCCATTTGCTAATTCTCCCACGACCGATTGAAATTACGTATATTAAAATACCGGCAGCAAACATTGAACCACTGGTGGATATCCAAAGTGACAAAGAGTACCTGCTCAGTGCAGCAATAATTAATGCCTGCAAGTAATGCATCGAAAGCATGGAGGCGACGAAAACCAGAACACTTGCTATTTCATAAAAAGTGGCTCTTGATTCACTCCAATGAATATTGGGCCTGCTTTTATGCCAAAGAAAGGAAACGCACATGCCGAATATAAATTCAAATATTCGAATTACTGGGCTTATGTACAAAATCCCCGGCATTATTGAATCATACGATGCAGGAAATAAATAATCTAATATAAAAATCGCTGAAACCACTACGCAGCAAGACACTAGTAATCTCACCCACCAATTCTTAGTCCAATTGACAAGGAGAAATGGGAAAACTAAATAGAAAAAAAACTCGGTTGAAATACTCCAGGATGGTGCGTTATATGAATAGAAGTATTTGGAATCAGGAATCCATGCGTGCACCATTAGTAAATTACAAAGAGCCGTCGTCCACTCCCATTTGGAGGGTGATATCAAAAAGAACAAAAAAAGACTAAATGCCAAAGCCGGCCATATACGGGCTACCCGGGCGCGCCAAAAGTGGCATTTTTCAGTCCATGTGTCCAGTTTAGGATATACATGAAACAAAATAAAACCGGAAAGTACAAAGAAGAACGAAACTCCCTGACCTAAGGCGGAACTGCCATCTGGATGCTTGGTCAGGTCGAACAATCCATTGCCAATTAAATGGTGAAATACAATCATCGCCGCAGCAAAAAATCGCAGTGAAGTGAGCGCGTCTAGGCGTTGGTTAATTTTCATGAACAAGATGAGCAGCTTTGAATTGGTCTTAGGCTAAGTGCCAAACAATCATGCGGATTTTCGGTCTACGCGCAATTCCTGTCAGTCCACTGTAGGGCTCGCAATTCACTATTTGAAAGCCGTGAATTTGTTAAACGCGATACGATAGTTTAAAGCTTGCATGATGGGTTCCGTTAGCCTTCTCCAATGAGGCATGAGCCTGAAGAGAGGCCTCTATTTCCACGCATGAATGAGCCTGAAGCCGCATTTGCGGCCCACGGTAACGACGTGGAGCGTTACGCCCACATTAAGCCGGGTGCTCAAACGCTTTGACTATCACCGGTGCAACAAACACGACCGTTGCGTGTTGCTGCGCTACCTGCAACACACCAGCAGCTACACCTTTGATGTCGCTGGCGGACATGCCTGAGAGCTATTGAGCAGGCCCAATGTAACCTGTGATTTCGTTGTGTGCTTACAGGGGCTACGATGCCGCAAAGCCCATTGAAGTGCTGAAAGACTTGACGGCGCTTCCCCATGGGATACACAACATCAGCAACCGCGAGTCATTGGTTTCCCAGAGTATTACGGCTGGCTATGGCTATGGCTACGTCTTCTCGCAGCAAAAACGCCAATGCATTGGGTAAATTTGCTAAGCTAAACTCTGCAGGCGACGTAGTGGCGGCAAAATGATGAGAAGTAACACCTAAACGGTCGAAGACTGGACCCGAAAGAGTCAAATTTCCAGATCGCAATAAATCAGTCTCGATAAATCCTGCCTTAGCGGGTCTCCATGGCTATTCTTGGCAAACCAATATTTCGGCATCCGGATAACTCGCTGGCACTTAAAACTATTGATTTTGGTGTGTTCTTCAGGACAGCTAGGTTTTTGAAGTCATATTTTATCCAGCAAAACCCAAAAATCTAAACAATTTATACTAAGTTTCAATCTCGAAGAGTATATCTCCCTAAACAAAAACCCAAGAACCAAATTCAAATGCTGATACGGAAAATTAAAACATTCATAGAGCTGCTCAAAAACCTAAACCGGTTGCCCGAGATTGAAAGAAAATTGACCTATTTGGTCGAGAATAGTGATTTTTCTGCCCTGCATAGAATAGAAAAAGAATTGGCCTTTGTGAAGACGAATATCGATTATGAACTTCCTCGCGAAATCGATAGGAAATTGACCGCCTGGCTGGAGGTCAACGACATAACTTTGCTACGTGAGATCGACAGGAAACTCACGCACACGGCTGAAAACAGTGATCTGGCGTTATCGCATGAAATTAATCGAAAACTTACGTACCTGCTGGACCATGGTACGAATCTCGATGACCTGGTTTTTCTGCCCGAAATTAATCAAAAACTTACCGACCTTCTGGAACGCAGCACGAAGTCCCAAGTGAGAGCTTCCAGTCGATCAAGCAAGAGCGATGCAGAGTCAGCGAGCGCCAATGGTATTCGGCCACTCATTTCAGGTCATCTTCCGGCATTTCTATCCAGTATTGCATTTAAGGGCGATGACCTGCCATATACAGAACTGGGACCTGTGAGCCAATATCGAGGCGGAGAGGTTCATTCCGAAATAGGTGGATTGTTTTCCGACCAAGAGATTGAAGAGTGTGTGCAAAGAGACACCTTTCCATTGCCAGCAACTGTTGATCGGGAAAACTACCATGGTGACCGCCATTTTGATTGGTGGTTATCTGGTTTGATTGACTTTTACAAGATCCGGGCAAAGCTAAAAGACTCGGGGGGTGAACTCAGTCCTGGGGACGCCATACTCGATCTCGGGTGCGCATCGGGGAGAGTTCTAAGGCATTTTGCGATTCAGGGAAATGACTTGGATTGTTGGGGTGCCGATATCAATTTACGAAATGTCGAATGGGCAAGACTTTTCCTGCCAGAAAATATCAAGGTCTTTCATAGCACCATACTTCCGCAACTTCCAATAGAGGACAACTCACTGGCTTTGGTTACTGCTTTTTCAGTATTCACGCACATTGACGATATGGAATTTGCCTGGTTGGCGGAAATACGCAGAATTCTGAAGCCTGGCGGGTTTTTCTATGTCACGATTCATTCCCAAGGAACCTGGGCATCGATGAAGGCAGGTGTACCGGTTTACGATGCGCTCATTGCTATGCGTGACTCCATCCATGATTACGACGTCACGGAAGCTTTTCTCCGTTCCCCCATGCCTAACGAAAAGACGGTGCTTAGTTGGGACACCGCAGACAGCTATAACTCAAACGTCTTTCACCATACGGATTACATCGTGCGAGAGTGGGGCCGACTATTCGACGTTGTGGAAATAATTCCTCGTTTTTCTGGCTATCAGGACGTTGTATTACTTCGGAAATCAAAAATAAGTTCCACCAGCGAGGCGGTGCGCTCTTTATAAGCGGTTAAAGGTATCGAGGTTTCTCAACGCCCCGTCCGCGCCAAATACCTTTTGCGCCAAAAGAACACCACCAGCACCACAGCAATCATCACCATGGCCCCCATCGCCCACAGCAGGCCGGTCTGTTGGTGTATGAGTGGCAAGAACTCGAAATTCATGCCGAAGAAACCAGTCATGAAGTTCAGCGGCAAAAAGATGGCGGTCAGCACGGTCAGGGTGCGCATGATGTCGTTGGTGCGGCTGCCCTGCACGCTGAAGTGCATTTGCACGGCGGTCTCCACGCTTTGCTCCAGGCGGCGCACGTGGTGCACCACGCGCTCGATGTGCTCCAGCACATCGCGGCTGCGCACCTGCAGCAGATCGCGCTCGCGCTGGCTAGCCGGCGTGTCGGCTTCGGGCCAGGTTTTGACGGCCTCGATCCAGTCTTGCAACGCGGCCCGCTGGTCTTCACAGACTTCATCCAGATAGTGCAGTGTGAGGCGCGCGTCCAGCAGGGCGCTCCAGTTGGTGAAGCGGGTGCGCGGGTTCAGCAATTCAGATTGCCAATGGTCCAGCTGGTGGGTCAGCTCGCGGCGCAGTTCCAGAAATCCGTCGACCATCTGGTTGATGACGCGCAGCATCAGATCGGCAGGGCTGGTGGGCAGGCGGGCACCGGCGGCGCGTGATTCGGCGCTGACGGCTTGTAGCAGTTTGGTGGCGTAGGCGTCACGCACCGAGCAGTCGGTCGGGTGTACGGTTAGCAGCACGCGGTCGAACACGGCAAAGCCAACCGGGCTGGTGTCGATGCGCCGCAAGATCGGTGGGCCAGTTCGGGTACCTTCGTGCGTGACGGGCTGGCCCGGGTTCGCCAGATCGGTGGCGCTGTTGCCTGCTGCCAGCCGCCGGAACACCAGCACGTCGTACTGCGAGGTGTAGTCGTAGTGCGACGGCAACTGGTTGTTGATCAGATCTGAGATGTGCAGGTCCACCAATTGCTGGCCGGTCAGCGCCTGCAGCATGGTCTGCAACTGGCCTTGGGTCACTTCGAACTCGCGCCGCGCGCAGGCCACCCAGACAAAGCCTTGGGCGGGCATGCCCGCAGCCGTCAGCGTGGCCAGGTCCTGGGTTTCGGTGATGGTGCTGCTTTGGATGTGGAAGATGCGCATGGGAGGTAGGCGAGCGTTTGGAGCTTAAGTAAAATTGGGCGCTAGCCCTCATGAAATATACCTAGTGCGCTACTATTTATGTAGCAACCTGGCGGCATTCAGCGCAAAGTAGGTCAGTACCCCATCGGCCCCCGCACGCTTGAAGGCCAGCAGGCTTTCCATCATCACGGCGTCATGGTCCAGCCAGCCGTTTTGCGCGGCGGCCTTGAGCATGGCGTATTCGCCGCTGACTTGGTAGGCGAAGGTGGGCACTTTGAATTCGTCTTTCACGCGGCGCACCACATCCAGATACGGCATGCCAGGTTTGACCATGACCATGTCGGCGCCCTCGGCAATGTCCATGGCTACTTCGCGCAGGGCCTCGTCGCTGTTGCCCGGGTCCATCTGGTAGACCTTTTTGTTGCTCTTGCCCAGGTTGCTGGCCGAACCCAGCGCGTCGCGGAAGGGGCCGTAGAAGGCGCTGGCGTATTTGGCGCTGTAGGCCATGATGCGCGTGTGGACGAGGCCCTCAGCCTCCAGCGCGGTGCGGATGGCGCCGATGCGACCGTCCATCATGTCGCTGGGGGCAACGATGTCGGTGCCGGCACGCGCCTGGGTCAGCGCCTGCTGCACCAGTTGGGCCACGGTGGTCTCGTTGACGATGTAGCCGTTTTCCTCGGGCCGGGTGTCGGGCAGGCCGTCCTGGCCGTGGGTGGTGAAGGGGTCCAGCGCCACGTCGGTCATCAAGCCCAGTTCAGGGAATTCCTTCTTCAGCGCCTGGATAACGCGGGGGATCAGACCATCGGGGTTCAGTGCCTCGTCGCCGTTGTAGGTCTTGAGTGACTGGTCCACCACCGGGAACAGCGCCATTACCGAGATACCGAGCTTGACGCATTCTTCGGCCACGGGCAGCAGCAGGTCAAGGCTCAGGCGCTCGACGCCGGGCATGGAGGCGATGGGCACACGCTGGCCTTGGCCGTCGACCACAAACACGGGGTAGATCAGGTCGTGGGCGGTGAGGGTGTTTTCACGGACCAGGTTGCGGGTGAAGGCATCGCGGCGCAGGCGGCGAGGGCGGCCGTGGGGGTAGGGGGCAAAAGAAGTCATGGGGAAAATTGTGCCTGATTCCGAAAGACGTGCCGTAAGACTGGCGTCAGTCAGCATGGGCGATTGTCATGGGACCGTAACAGCCGTGTGGTTAATTGGTAAAGCCACTTGCCAAGGTCGTGCAAGTTTGCTAAATTTCACCCCGGGTAGCTTGCTATCTCCCGCTTTTCCTCCCTGAGCGGGGCCTTGATGTGTGACAGCTAATAGGCTTACCACCCCAGCCCACGTGCTGGGGTTTTTTTTGCCTGTTGCATTTCTGTTGGATGATTGCGGGGCTGCGGATGTTGCGAACGCCGGATTGGGTGGGGCGCGTGTTTTGCTCCGTGTCCCCCGGCCTTCGGCCTCCTCCTTTCACCTGCGCAAAACACACACCCCACCCCACCCAATCCGGCTTGGCGTTACGTGATCTGATGAATGCACGCTATCGAGCGCAAGGGCAGGGGTGGACACCAGAGCGAAGTCAAGGAGGAGACGAGGGCGCAGCCCTTGGCGGGGGACATGAGCGGCGGTGTCTGCCCCTGCCCCTGCGCGGCGCACTCAAACACGCAAGACCACAACGCCACCGACTACACTGCCCCCATGCTCTGGATCAAAGCCCTGCACATCGTTTTCGTCGCCAGTTGGTTTGCTGGTCTCTTCTATCTTCCCCGCATATTTGTGAACCTGGCCATGGTGTCGGCCGACTCGCACGCCGAGCGCGCACGCTTGCTGCTGATGGCGCGCAAACTGCTGCGCTTCACCACTATCCTCGCCGTGCCCGCAGTGGTCTTTGGCGCGTGGATGTGGGTGGGCTACGGAATTGGCCGCGGGCCGGGTAATGGCTGGATGCACGCCAAACTGGGCGTGGTTGTAATAGTCATTGGCTACCACCACGCCTGCAGCAGCCTGCTTAAAAAGTTTGAAGCCAACACCATGCGGCGCAGCCACGTCTGGTTCCGCTGGTTCAACGAAGTGCCGGTGCTGCTGCTGCTGACGGCTGTTATTTTGGTAGTGGTTAAACCTTTCTAGTCTTCAGGTGTCAGACCGCAGCGTAGTCCATACTTTTTTCAGAGAATAAGGAGCGCAATGCACAAGTCGGCGGCCTGGCCCCTGGCGCTGGTTTACATAGGCCTGGTGGTCTATGCCAGCCTGTACCCGTTTGCCGAATGGCGAGACCAGGGCATTGCGCCCTGGGTCTTTCTGGCCGCTCCGTTACCCAAGTACTGGACCGGTTTTGATGTTGCTATCAATATGGTCGGCTACGCGCCACTGGGTGGACTGCTGGCACTCAGCGCGATGCGCACGGGGCGTTCGCGTTACCCGGTTTTGATCCCCATCCTGGCGGCGTCGCTGCTGGCCTTGTCGATGGAAACGCTACAAAGTTATCTACCGGCCCGCGTGCCATCGCGTGAGGATTGGTTGCTCGATACCTTCGGCGCCGCCACTGGCGCCACCGTCACCGTGCTGCTGGCCAAATGGGGCGCCATCGACCGCTGGAGCCAGGTGCGCGCGCGTTGGTTTGGGCCTGATTCGCGCGGCGGCATTGCGTTGTTGGCGCTGTGGCCTTTGGCCTTGTTGTTTCCGCCGGCCGTGCCGTTTGGCTTGGGCCAGATTCTGGAACGGGTGGAAGAGGCAGTCGGAGTCCAATTGGTGGACACACCGTTTCTGGACTGGCTGCCAGTGCGCGAGACCGAGCTGCAACCCCTGGTGCCCGGCGCCGAAATGGTGTGTGTCATGCTGGGCCTGTTGATCCCCTGCCTGCTGGCGTTTTGCATCGTCCGCCCGCGGATGCGCAGGGCGGCGTTTGCGCTGATGACCATTGCTGCGGGCGTCGCGGCGACGGCCCTGTCTGCGGCACTGAGTTGGGGGCCAGCGCATGCTTGGGCCTGGCTGAGTGTGCCGGTGCAAGCGGGCATGGGCTTGGCGGGCATCCTGGCGCTGGTGCTGGCCATGGTGCCGTGGCGGGCCAGTGCGTCGCTGTTATTGCTGAGCCTGGGCATTTACCTTAGCCTGCTGAACCAGGCGCCCGAGAGTGCGTATTTCGCCCAAACCCTGCACGCCTGGGAGCAGGGCCGCTTCATCCGCTTCCACGGCCTGGCCCAGTGGCTAGGCTGGCTGTGGCCCTACGCCACACTGGTCTATGTGCTGTCGCTGTTCTGGCGGCGGGATGCAAAAAATTAGAATCCACCCCCATGACCGAACTTACCGCCCCCGCCAAGCCGTACTACGCGCACCACATCTTCTTCTGCCTCAACGAGCGCACCAATGGCGAAGCGAGTTGCGCCCAGCACAATGCACAGGCTGGGTTTGACCGTTGCAAACAGCAGATCAAAGCTGCGGGACTGTCAGGTGTTGGCCAAGTTCGCGTCAACAAGGCCGGTTGCCTGGACCGCTGCGCTGGCGGCCCGGTGGCCGTGGTCTACCCGGAAGGCGTCTGGTACTCGTATGTGGACGAGAACGACATCGACGAGATCGTCGAATCACACCTGAAGAACGGCAAGGTGGTGGAGCGCCTGGTGACGCCAGCCCATTTGGGTCGATAAACCGTCTGCCGAAGTCGTATATGCAAAATCACGCGCTAGCCCTCGTGGAATATGCGTGACCAGCTACTAAATCAATAGCATTTAGCCGTGAACATCCAAACCCGTCGCTTTGTTGTGCAAGGCCCTGTTGGCGCTATCGAGGCGCTGGAAGACCAGCCTATGCTGGCCGAGGGTGGTGCCCCGCGCGGTGTGGCGGTCATTGCGCACCCGCACCCGCTGTTTGGAGGCACCATGGACAACAAGGTGGTGCAGACGCTGGCCCGCGCCTTCGTGCAATGTGGCTGGCGCGCGCTGCGTTTCAACTTCCGCGGCGTCGGCGCTACAGAGGGTGTGTACGACGAAGGACGTGGCGAGTTACAAGACCTGCTGGCCGTCATCGCCCACGGGATGGAAGGCAACGCCGCACAGCCGCTGGCGCTGGCCGGGTTTTCGTTTGGCTCTTTTGTTGTCAGCCATGCCGTTGAATCTTTGGGTTCCCAAAACCCGCCCCAGCAACTGGTGCTGGTCGGTACCGCCGCCAGCCGTTTCTCCGTGGCGCCCATCGCGCCCGAGCTGCATGCGCGCACGCTGGTGCTGCATGGCGAGCAGGACGACACCGTGCCGCTGGCCGATGTCATGGACTGGGCGCGGCCCCAGTCACTGCCGGTTACTGTTATTCCGGGGGTTGCGCACTTCTTCCATGGACAATTGCCGTTGTTGCGCAGCCTGGTGGTGCGCCACCTGCTGACCCAGACCGCTCCGTAAACGGATCTAGATAAACGCCGCAGGCTGCCGACCCCCTTCGTCTTTCTCCTAACCCCCGTTTCCACCCGCAGCAAGCCCCTATGGGCCAAGCCAGGAGACCTAATTCCCGATGAACCCATTCTTCTTCGCCCTGGTTGCCGCACTTTTTTGCTTCTCCGCAGCGGCCCAGACGCCGCAGCCGCCCGAAGTAGCCGCACGCGCCTACCTGCTGCTGGACGTTACTGCCAACCAGATCCTGGCCGCCAAGGACATCGACATGCCCGTGGAGCCTGCGTCGCTGACCAAGCTGATGTCGGCCTACCTGGTATTTGACGCGCTACGCAACAAGAAGCTGGACCTGCGCCAGACCCTGCCCGTCAGCGACCGCGCCTGGAAGATGCCCGGTTCGCGCATGTTCATCGATCCCAAGATGCAGGTGCCGGTAGAAGACCTGCTCAAGGGCTTGGTCGTGCAGTCCGGCAACGATGCCACCATGGCCCTGGCCGAAGGCGTGGGCGGCAGTGCTGAGCATTTCGTGCAGATGATGAACGACCAGGCCCGCGTGTTGGGCATGAAGAGCACCACTTATAAGAACCCCGAGGGACAGGCTGAGGCTGGGCACACCACCACCGCGCGCGACCTGAGCATCCTGGCCACGCGCCTGATGGCCGACTTCCCCGATTACGTGGGCTTTTACGCCATCAAGAAATACCACTACCCCGGCACACCGGCTGCCAACGACACCAACCGCAACCTGTTGCTGTTCCGCGATCCAACGGTCGATGGCCTGAAAACTGGTTTCACCGACGCCGCTGGCTATTGCATGGTGGCAACCGCCCGCCGCGACTTCACCAATTTGGCCAATCCCAGCGCACCCGCAGGTACGCCCGGCACCGCCGGCAGCCGCCGCCTGCTGTCCGTTGTGCTGGGCACGGCCAGCGAGAACGCGCGCGCCAACGAATCGCAAAAGCTGCTGAACTGGGGTTACACGGCGTATGAAGCGGTGAAATTGTTCGAAGCAGACCAGATGGTAGTAAGCGCCAACCTATGGAAAGGTGCTCAGCCGACCGTCAAACTGGGGCGTCCCCACGCCATTGTGGTAGCCGTGCCCATGGGCAGCGGCGCCAAGCTCAAGACCCAAATCGTGCGCTCCGATCCGCTGGTGGCACCTGTCACCAAGGGCCAGCAGGTGGGCGTGGTGAAGGTGCTGTCCGGTGAGCAAGTCGTGGCCGAAGTGCCCCTGCTGGCACTGGAAGCCGTGGCGCAATCCGGCATTTTTGGCCGCGCCTGGGATTCGATTCGCCTCTGGATTCGCTGAAAAAGTGAGGTCAAGTCGGCGCAGAAAGACAATTTGCCGCAGGGCCGCCTCAAGGCAAATTAGCCCCACGCCCCGGCAAATCCGGGGCCCCTCCCCCCGGATTGGGGCAGCGACCCGCACAGCGGCGGAGCGTGGGGGCAACAACCAGTTGCGGGGAAACCCCTAAGCTGATACAGTAGAAGGCTTTTCGGAATTTCCGAAGGGATTCACGTTTTCGTAATATCACGAATAGTTTCAAACGTTTAGGGACGTTTTTTAAATGCCAACCATCAATCAGCTAGTGCGTCAAGGCCGTGAGGTCGAGATCATCAAGTCGAAGAGCCCTGCGATGCAGAACTCTCCGCAGCGTCGCGGTGTGTGCACCCGTGTGTACACCACAACGCCTAAAAAGCCCAATTCCGCTCTGCGTAAAGTTGCCAAAGTGCGCTTGACCAACGGTTTTGAAGTTATCTCCTATATCGGCGGCGAAGGCCACAACCTGCAGGAACACAGCGTGGTGCTGGTTCGTGGCGGTCGTGTCAAGGATTTGCCCGGTGTGCGTTACCACATCGTCCGTGGTTCGCTCGATTTGCAAGGCGTGAAAGACCGCAAGCAATCGCGCTCCAAGTACGGTGCTAAAAAGCCGAAGGCTAAATAATTAGCCTGAGCCAAAGGCCAAGTAAATTGACCTGAGCCCAAGGCTTGAACGAAAGTTTGAAACCCTGGATTCGAAAAAATAAAAGGTGTTTGTTTACTGCGTGGCGCGGTGAATGAACGAAGTGACCCGCTGTTTGGGTCGAGTAAGTGAGAGTCTTATTAATTAACTCTCGCGGTGTCCGTAAGGGCGCCAACTGAAGCAAAGAGGTGAAAAAATGCCACGTCGTCGCGAAGTCCCTAAACGTGAAATCCTGCCGGATCCTAAGTTCGGCAATGTTGAGCTGTCCAAATTCATGAACGTGATCATGGAAGGCGGCAAGAAAGCTGTTGCAGAGCGCATCATTTATGGTGCCCTGGAACTGATCGAGAAGAAGCATCCCGATAAAGACCCCGTGGAAGCCTTCAGCGTTGCCATCAACAACGTCAAGCCCATGGTGGAAGTGAAATCCCGCCGCGTGGGTGGTGCCAACTACCAAGTGCCTGTTGAAGTGCGCCCTGTCCGTCGTTTGGCTTTGTCCATGCGCTGGATCAAGGAAGCCGCTCGCAAGCGCGGTGAAAAGTCTATGGCGCAGCGCCTGGCCAATGAG
>NZ_JANXUQ010000093.1 GCF_025356155.1 Rhodoferax sp.
AGACGCACCCAAAGACCAACAGCACATGATTAAGCTCAATGCAGAACTAGCACTGTTGCCGGGCTGGAAGAGCATCACCAAGCGCAAAGCGCCGCTGCCCGATGCGGACGACTGGAAAGACAAAACCGACAAGCTGGCTGAGCTGATTCGCTAAGCTGCGTGATCCGGGTACAAAACGCGGCATGTCATCTCCCACCATTGAAGCGGATGCCGTTGTCATCGGCGCAGGCCCGGTGGGCTTGTTCCAGGTGTTTCAGCTGGGCCTGCTCGAAGTTAAAGCCCATGTCATTGACTCCCTAGCCTACCCCGGTGGCCAGTGTGTGGAGCTGTACCCTGACAAGCCCATCTACGACATCCCTGCCTTGGCAGTCTGCACGGGCCGCGAACTGGCCGACAAACTGATGGCCCAGATCGCGCCCTTCTGTGCGCGTTTCCACTGGGGCCAGGTCGTCACGGGCTTGCAGAAACAGTCGGACGGCCGCTTTCTGGTGGAGACCTCCCTGGCGCAGCGTTTTCTGTCCAAAACCGTTTTTATCGCAGCGGGTGTCGGCGCCTTCCAGCCACGCACCCTGCATGTGGACGGGCTGGCCGCGTTTGCTGGCACCCAGTTGCTGCACAGCCTGCCCGATGCTGCGGTCTGTGCGAATCGAAATGTGGTGGTCTTTGGGGATGGGGATGCTGCACTTGAATCAGCGCTGAAGCTCTGCGCCGCCCACCCCGACGGATATCCCCACAAAGCCAAGCGCGTAACCCTGGTGCACCGCCGCGAGGTGTTCAGCGCCGCACCCCAGACCGTGGAGCGCTTTCGTGCACTGGTGCAGCAAGGCCACATCCACTTCGTAGCCGGCCAGGCACAGGGCATCGAGACTGTCAACGAACGCCTGACCGGCATCCAGATCCTTGATTCTGAGGGCCAGACGCGTGCACTGCCCCTGGAGATGCTGCTTGTGCTGCAGGGTCTGTCCCCCAAGCTTGGTCCGGTGGCGCAGTGGGGCTTGGACATGGAACGCAAGCAGTTGCAGGTGGACACCGAGAAATTTTCCACCAGTGTGCCGGGAATTTTTGCGGTCGGCGACATCAACACGTATCCGGGCAAGAAGAAACTTATCGTGTGCGGCTTCCACGAATGCGTGCTGGCGGCCTTTGGTGCCATGCCCTTCATCTTTCCAGACAAGAAAGTGATGCTGCAGTACACCACTACCAGTCCCAAGCTGCACAAGGTCCTGGGTGTGGATTCGCCGGTTTCTGATTAGTCGGACGCACGAAGAATCAAGCAGTTTTTTCAAAAATCCGCGCGTCTGTTCAAAAAGCCAAAATTTCCACGCTATAATTTGAGGCTGTATTCCTCGATAGCTCAGTTGGTAGAGCGCCGGACTGTTAATCCGTAGGTCCCTGGTTCGAGCCCAGGTCGAGGAGCCAAAATTCAAAAACCCACCATCGCAAGATTGTGGGTTTTTTGTTTTACGCGTCACCCTGGAGAGAGCATATATGTTTGATAAAAGCGGCCAATGGATACCCCTAGAGACCTTCGACGATTTTGACAATGGTCTGTCAGATCTGATAGAGCTGTGGTCCAGCACGGCAAAGACTGCAACCCAGGCGGTGAAAGATTCAGCGCTCACGCATTTCAAGGAAGATCTGGAAGCGGCGGCACTGCAATGGGCGGACAACAAAGCCAAGTCCAAGAAATACGCGGCCATTGCGCAAGAACTGGCCGAATTTGAAGCAGTGTTGAAGCAAAGCTGAAACCGTGCCAACCAGTGGCACGATTGATTTGTTTCAACAAACCCTACGGGGTGCTCAGCCAGTTCACGCCTGAAGGGCAATGGCGCGGGCTTAAAGACTTCATTGGCGTTCCAAATGTCTATGTAGCGGGCCGCCTGGATGCAGACAGCGAAGGCCTTCTGTTGCTGACCGACGATGGCCAACTCCAGGCACGCATTGCCGATCCGCGCTTCAAGATGGAGAAGACCTATTGGGTGCAGGTTGAGGGTGTGCCCGACGAGGCCGCGTTGGACGCATTGCGCCACGGAGTGCAACTCAAAGACGGGCCAACCCTGCCCGCCCGTGCCCGCTTGATAGATACGCCGAAAGACCTGTGGGAGCGTCTACCACCGATTCGCGTGCGCCAGGCCAAACCCACGTCATGGCTGGAACTGACGATCCGCGAGGGCCGCAACCGGCAGGTCCGTCGCATGTCGGCGGCGTTGGGCTTGCCTACGCTGCGCCTGATCCGCGCCGCCATCGGGCCCTACACGTTGGACGGACTGGCTGCGGGGTGTTGGCGGGATGCAGTGGCCCGGTAACGCCGTTGTCGTTGTCGCGGCGCAATGCCTTTGTTAGCGCTTTTTCTCAATGGGGTTGGCGGTCAGCCAATTGGCTGGATAGGCCCGCATGAACTCTTTGGCCTTCTCTGGACGGGCACCCAGCCACGCGTCGACGGCACCCTCATTCAGTATTACCACCATGCGTTTTTCACTGCCGGGTTGCTGGTAGCGGTGCATCAGAGCGTGGCTATTGGCGCTCACGGTGAGGAGGGTGTAACTGATGATGACCTCGCCATCAG
>NZ_JANXUQ010000102.1 GCF_025356155.1 Rhodoferax sp.
GATTTTCATTAAGCTTCCTCATGAAATAGCTTCTCCCTTCACAAAATGGGCCGCTGCGGCAGATTCGGCCTGCAAGCGGTCCTGGTCAAAGAATTCGGCCACCGGCAGATCGGCCAGCACCCGGCCCTGCTCCAGGTACAAGACCCGTGTGGCCAGGCGCTTGACCTGGCCCAGGTTGTGGCTGGCAAACACTGTTGTGCCGCCGTAGGCCTGCACGGTGGCTTCCACCAGGCGTTTGGAATGCGGGTCCAGGCTGGCCGTGGGCTCGTCCAGCAACAGCACCTCTGGCTCCAGCGCCAAGGCACGTGCCAGTGCAACACGCTGGGTTTGCCCCACCGACAGCTGGCGGCCGCTGCGCTGGGCCACGCTTTGCAAGCCTGCTTGAGCCAAGGGCTGCAGTGCCGCTTGGCGGGCCGCGCGCCAACCCGTGCCGCGCAGCCACAGGGCCAAGGCCAGGTTATTCTGCACCGACAGGCGCAGCAACACCGGGCGCTGGAACAGCATGGCCTGCTTCAGCCCCGCCTGGCGCTGTGCTGTGCCCGCGCTCGGTGCCAGCAGGCCGTGCAACACGCGCAGCAAAGTGGATTTGCCGCTGCCATTGGCGCCGACCAAGGCCACGCGTTCACCCACCGCAACGCGCAGCGACACGCCATCCAGCGCCGGCGGTGCGCCCCGCGTGGTGGCCAGCACCACTTGCACAGTATTGAGTTCGTACAGCACCGCCATGTCAGAGTGCCACTTGCGAACGCGTCGCAACCGGCGCGGCATGGGCAGCGCCCATCCATACGCGCAAGCCAGCAATCAGCATCTGCAATACCAGCACCACGGCCAGCAGCACCAGACCCAGGCCCATGGCCAGCGGCAAATCACCCTTGCTGGTTTCCAGCGCAATGGCGGTGGTCATGACGCGGGTAAAGCCATCGATATTGCCGCCCACCAGCATGACCGCGCCCACCTCGGCAATGGCGCGGCCAAAGGCGGCCAGCGCCACGGTGAGCAAGGCGCTGCGCTCATCCCAGGCCAGCAGCAGACCGGTCAGTCGCGGCCCCGCGCCCAGGGAGCGCAGCTGCTCGCCGTGGGCGGTGTGAGCGTCTTCGACCACCTGGCGCACCAGGGCCACCACAATGGGCAGCACCAGCACAGTCTGCGCCAGCAGCATGGCCTTGAACGAATACAACCAGCCCAGGTAGCCCAGCGGCCCGGAGCGCGACAGCAGCAGGTAGACAACCAACCCCACCACGACGGACGGAAGAGACAACGAGGTGTTGAGAACCGCCAGCAACACGGTGCGCCCGGCAAAGCGGCCGACCGCCAGCCAAGAGCCGAGCACACAGCCCATGACAAAGGCAACGGCCGTGGCACTGGCGCTGAGCGTGAGCGAACGCAACACAATGGACAACAGCATGGGATCTGCCGAGGCCACCAACTGCCACGCGGCCTGCGCGCTGTCCCCCAAAGAACTCAAATGGGTGCCTCTGCGGTCTCAGGCAGGACCACGGTATCGAGTTGCAACCGCTGCGGCGCGCTGAAGCACAAAAAGCGCTTGTTCAACGCCCGGCCAATGGCACACAGACCCAGGCTCTGCGCCACGGCGTGCCCCATTTGCGTCATGCCGCTGCGCGAGATGACGACCGCAATGCCCATCTGCGCGGCCTTCATGACCATCTCGCTGGTCAGGCGACCGGTCGTATAAAAAACCAGGCCTTCGGTGACCAGTGGCGTAGGCTCCAAGGCTTGCAACGCCATCCAGCCGGCGATAGCGTCGATGGCGTTGTGCCGACCCACATCTTCGACGAATAGCAGGCGCTCTTGACCTCGGAACAGCGCACAGCCGTGCACCGAGCCGGCCGACTTGTAGGTGCTGTCCTGCAAGCGGATCGTGTTGACGATGGCGTAAATCTGCGAGCGGGTGACCGTGGTGGCGGGCAGTTGGACGTCTGCTATGTGCTCCATTACCTCGCCAAACAAACTGCCCTGGCCGCAGCCGGTGGTGACCACGCGCTTGGCCGTCTTTTGGGCGATGTCGACAATGCCGGTGCGGGTCTTCACCGCAGCGGCACCCACTTCCCAATCCACGGTGATGGACGCCACAGCACTCGCGTCGGGCACCAGACGCTGATTCAACAAATAGCCCAGCACCAGCCACTCGGGCCGCTCGCCCAATGTCATCAGCGTGACCAGCTCGCGCTTGTCGACATAGATGGTCAAGGGCCGCTCGGCCGGTATATCCAATGCCTGGCGCTCGCCATGCTCGTTGGTCACCTCTATGCGGTGCGTCAACGGCGCACGGGCTTGGGTGAGCAAAGGCAAGGTAGGGGGCACGGCGCGGGACATAGTGGCTGCAGCTTACTGCGTTGGTGCCGGAGCTAGTGCCGGATTGGCACCATACCCACTAACGGCGGCAGGTACACCGCCACGGCGTATGGCCACGGCACAGTACTTGAACTCGGGGATCTTGCCAAACGGGTCCAGCGCGGCATTGGTCATCAGGTTGGCGGCGGCCTCGTAGTAAGCGAATGGAATGAACACTGCCCCCTTGGGCGTGCCGTCGTCCCGACGCACGTGAATGGCCACGCGGCCGCGGCGCGATTCGACCGTGATCACATCGCCTGGCTGCAGGCCTAGGGCTTGCAAATCGTCGCCGCAGAGTGAGGCCGTGGCCAGGGGCTCAAGGGCGTCCAACACGGTGGCACGGCGCGTCATGCTACCGGTATGCCAATGCTCCAACTGGCGTCCGGTGATCAGCACAAACGGATACTGCGCATCGGGCCGCTCGTCCGCCGGGATGATGTCAGCCGGCACCAGGTGCACGCGGCCGTCTTCGGTGGCAAAGCTGTCGATGAAAACCGTGGGCGCGCCGGGGTCGTCCGCACTCAGGCAGGGGTAGGTCACGCTGGACTCGCGTTGCAGGCGCTCCCAAGTGATGCCTGAAATGGCGGCGTGCATGGCCTGGCGCATCTCCTCATAGACTTCAGCCACGCCATCGCTTTCGCCCTGGTAGCCATAGGCCCAGGGACGCACGCCATCAGGCAACGGAGTGTTCAGCGACGGCGTATGGGCGCTCAAACGTTCTGCGATCTGCTGGATGATCCACAGATCGGGTTTGGCCTGGCCGGGTGGGTCGATCGCCTTCTTGCCCAACTGCACCATACGGTCGGTGTTGCTAACGGTACCATCCTTCTCAGGCCAGGCGGTGGCGGGCAACACCACATCGGCCAACCAGGCGGTCTCGGTCATAAAAATGTCTTGCACGACCAGATGCTTCAGCGATGCCAACGCATGGCGCGCGTGGTTCAAGTCGGGGTCGCTCATGGCCGGGTTCTCACCCATGATGTACATGCCGTGCACCTTGTGCGGGTCGCTGTCATCCACCAGCGCCTTGTGCATGATTTCAACCACGGTGTAGCCAGGTTGATCATCCAGCTTCATGCCCCAAAAGTTCTCAAACCAGTCGTGCGCGGCCTTGTTAGTCACGCGCTGGTAGTTGGGATACATCATCGGGATCAGGCCCGCATCGGATGCGCCCTGCACGTTGTTTTGGCCGCGCAACGGGTGCAGGCCAGAGCCGGGCTTGCCGATCTGGCCGGTCACCGTCACCAGCGCGATCAGGCAACGCGCATTGTCGGTGCCGTGCACATGCTGGCTGATGCCCATGCCCCACAAAATCATGGCGCCCTTGGCCTTGGCAAACTCCCGCGCAACTTCGCGGATCGTTTGCGCCGGGATGCCGCAGATCGGCTCCATCGCCTCTGGGCTGTAACCCTTGACGTTCTCGCGCAGGGCCTCGAAGTTGCTGGCGCGTTTGGCAATGAAATCCTGGTCGGTCAGGCCCTCTTCGATCACGGTGTGGATCATGGCGTTGAGCAAGGCCACATCGGTGTCGGCCTTGAACTGCAGCGTACGCCAGGCGTGTTTGCCAATGTCGGTGATGCGCGGGTCGGCCAGCACAATCTTGGCACCCTTTTTGGCCGCGTTTTTCATCCAGGTGGCGGCCACCGGGTGGTTAGACGTGGGGTTGGAGCCGATCACGAAGATCATGTCCGAATGCTCCACATCATTGACCTGGTTGCTGACTGCGCCCGAACCCACACCCTCGAGCAACGCTGCCACGCTGGACGCGTGGCACAGGCGGGTGCAGTGGTCCACATTGTTGCTGCCAAAGCCCGTGCGCACCAGCTTTTGGAACAAATAGGCTTCTTCGTTGCTGCCTTTGGCCGAGCCAAAGCCGGCCAAGGCCTTTTTGCCAAAGGTGTCGCGCAGGTTTTGCAGGCCGCCTGCCGAGAAGGCCAGGGCTTCCTCCCACGTCGCTTCGCGGAACACGTCAGACCAATGCGCAGTGTCCCGGTTGAGGTGGTTCAGTGCCTCGGGGTCTTTGGGCACGCCGGCCTTGCGGATCAGCGGCACGGTCAGGCGCTGCGGGCTGTGTGCATAGTCAAAGCCAAAGCGCCCTTTCACACACAGGCGGTTGTGGTTGGCCGGTCCATCGCGCCCATCCACGCTCACGATGACGTTGTCCTTGACGTTGTAGGTCAGCAGGCAACCCACACCGCAGAACGGGCACACCGAGTCCACTTTTTTGTCGACGATTTGCGAGCCTATTTGTGTTTTTGGCATCAGCGCGCCGGTGGGGCAGGCCTGCACACATTCGCCACAGGCCACGCAGGTGCTGTCACCCATGGGGTCGTTCAAGTCAAAAACAATCTCGCTGTGGCTGCCGCGCAGGGCGTAGCCAATGACATCGTTCACCTGCTCTTCGCGGCAGGCGCGCACGCAGCGGTTGCATTGGATGCAGGCGTCGAGATTCACTGCCATGGCGGGGTGTGACACGTCGGCCTTGGGCTGCGCGCGGCGCAGGGCTTTGAGCTCGGGGCGCACCTGCACATCCATGCGAGCTGCCCAGTCGCTCAGCTCACCGTGTTGGCCTACTTCCTGAGCTTCGACAGGCTCAGCCCGAACGGTATCCCGATCGCCCTGAGCTTGTCGAAGGGTCCACTTGTAGCCAGTGTCGGGCATGTCGGAGAGCAACATCTCCAGAACCATCTTCTGGCTATTGACAGCGCGTTCGCTGGTGGCCTGCACCTCCATGCCGGCGGTGACGTTGCGGCAGCAGCTGGGGGCCAGCGTGCGCTCGCCCTTGATCTCGACCACGCAGGCGCGGCAGTTGCCGTCGGCGCGCAGACCATCCTTGTAGCAGAGGTGGGGGATGCAGACGCCGTGGCGCTCGGCGGCTTTCAGAATGGATTCACCTTCAAAGGCTTCGACGGGCTTTCCGTCGAGAAGGAAAGTAATGATCTGAGGAGTCACTTCCACGTGTTTGGCCGGCGCGTTCATAAGGATGTAGCCCCCACTCTTTCAATCTCATGGGCAAAGTATTTCTGCACGCAACGCACTGGGTTGGGCGCGGCCTGGCCCAGGCCGCAAATGGATGCATCGGTCATGACGACATTCAGGTCTTCCAACGTGGTGTTGTCCCACACCGGGGCTTCCATCAGCTTGGCAGCCTTGCCCGTGCCGACGCGGCAGGGTGTGCACTGGCCGCAGCTCTCATGGGCGAAAAACCGCATCATGTTCAGCGCGGCATCGCGGGCCTTGTCATGCTGGCCCAGCACGATGACGGCGGCTGAGCCGATGAAGCCACCGTGCGGCTGCAGTGTGTCAAAGTCCAGCGGCACATTCGCATGGCTGGCCGGAAAAATGCCGCCCGATGCACCCCCGGGTAGGTAGGCGTATAGCGTGTGGCCGTCTTGCATGCCGCCGCAGTACTCGTCGATCAGCTCTTGCACCGTGATGCCAGCCGGTGCCAGTTTCACACCGGGAAACTTGACGCGGCCGCTGACGCTGAAGCTACGCAAGCCCTTGCGCCCGTTGCGGCCGAAACCACTGAACCAATCCGGGCCTTTTTCCACAATGTCGCGCACCCAGTAGAGCGTTTCAAAGTTGTGCTCCAGTGTGGGGCGGCCAAACAACCCGACCTGCGCGATGTAGGGTGGGCGCATGCGGGGTTCACCGCGCTTGCCTTCGATGCTCTCGATCATCGCGGACTCTTCACCGCAGATGTAGGCACCAGCGCCGCGGCGCAATTCAATGTGTGGAAGCGGGCATGGCGGGTTGGCGTGCAGCTTGGCCAGCTCGGCCTCCAGAATGGCGCGGCAGCCGTGGTATTCGTCACGCAGGTAGATGTAGCAGGTCTCGATGCCGACCACTTGGGCGGCAATCAGCAGGCCCTCCAGAAAGCGGTGCGGATCGCGCTCCAGGTAGGTACGGTCCTTGAAGGTGCCGGGCTCGCCCTCGTCGATGTTCACCGCCATCAGCTTGGGCGCCGGCTGATCGCGCACGATGCGCCACTTGCGCCCGGCTGGGAAACCCGCCCCACCCAGGCCACGCAAGCCCGAATTTTCCATGGCATGGATGACGCTCTCGGCATCGTGTTCACCATTGACCAGTGCCGCAGCCAGGGCATAACCGCCATGGCTGCGGTAGGTGTCGTAACCAGCGTAATCGGGTGCAACCTGCACAGCGTGTAAAGGAGGGGACACCGGCTTTTCAGAAAATTCATGCGCTACAAAATGTGTAGCGGCATGTGCAGCAGGGTGGAGGGCTGCACCCGATTTAACCAATGCCACGACCGCCTCGACGGTGGCCATGGGAACCGGGTTCTGGTGCACCACGGCGACGGGCGCCTGCTCGCAGCGGCCCAGGCAGGGCGCAGGTGTGACGCGCACATCCTCTGTACCCAGCAGAGCCGGCAGCCGCGCCAGCAGGTCCTGCGCACCAGCTATCTCGCAACTCAACCCACCGCAGACCCGCACCGTCAACTGCGCGGGTGTTGCATCACCCCTTAGCACTTCAAAGTGGTGGTAGAAGGTGGCCACCTCGTAGACTTCGGCCATGGGGATGTTCATCTCTTTGGCCAGAGCCACCAAATGCCGGTCGTGCAGGCAACGGTAAGCGTCATTGAGCGTGTGCAATTGCTCGATTAACAGGTCACGCCGGTGCGGGCCCGTGCCCAACAACGCCCGTACCTCGGCCACCGCATCATCATCGGCCTGCCGGCCTTTGAGCTTGCTTTTGCGGCGGATGCGGTCGCGCATATCGTCCACCGTGGCCAGTGCCACGACGGGGATGTGCGGTGCGAGAACGGGTGCAGTCATGGCGTTCCTGTGGGATCTAACAATTTAAGCAAAGAACTTGGCGACGCTTTGCAGCGTGCGGTACACGCCCCAGGCCAGGGGCAGGCCCACGGCCAACCAAGCAAATGCCACCACACCTACGGGGATGGAGTCACTGCGCCCGCTACTTACGCCGACGGCTGATGCGACGGCACGCTCATGCGCCAGGCGCTTTTCTTCGGCCAACTCAGCGTCGTTCATGAACCACTTATTGTCCAACGGGCGCACCAGCAGGTTGCAGATCAAACCGATCACCAGCATCCCGACAAGGATGTACATGGTCTGGTTGTAGACCTGCTCGCGTGGAATGCCCAGGCCCAGTTGGTATTCACGCATGTAGTTCACCACCACGGGGCCTAGCACGCCGGCCGTAGCCCAGGCGGTCAGCAGGCGGCCGTGGATGGCGCCCACCATCTGCGTGCCAAAGATGTCGGCCAAGTAGGCCGGGACCGTCGCAAATCCACCCCCATACATACTCAAAATCACACAGAATGCGCCCACAAACAGCACGATGCTGCCACCCGCGGCGCTGCCAGGTACGCTGAAGTACATCAGGCCGCCCAACACAAAGAAGACGATGTAGGTGATCTTGCGGCCCAGCTTGTCCGACAGGCTGGCCCAG
>NZ_JANXUQ010000194.1 GCF_025356155.1 Rhodoferax sp.
CCGGCGTCACCTACCACCGGATTCCCTGGCCGTTTGATAAACCGCGCTGGATCAACCAGCTGTGGTTTGCGCTTGCCACCTGGTGGCAAACCCGGCGTGGGTTTGATGTGGTGCACTCGCACGAGAACACCTGGCATGGCCAGGTCCAGACCGTGCACGTGGTGCCGGTGCGCTACAGCCTGCTGCACGGACGCCATGGCTGGCGGCGGGCGCTGCGCTGGCTCAAGATCGCCACCAGCCCGCGCCTGCTGGCCTATCTGGCGCTGGAAAGGGGCCGCTACCGTGTGGCCGATGGGCGCTGCATCACGCTGGTATCGCGCAGCCAGTTGCCGGTGATGGCCGAATCCTTTCCCGATGCGCTGGCTGCCTGCCAAGTGGTGTCGCCTGGTGTGGCTACCGTGCCTGGACCCGCCGACGCCGTACAACGCCAAGCGGCCCGGGTCCAACTGGGTCTACCTGCGCAGGGGCGCTGCATCCTGCTCGTGGGCAATGATTTCCGCAAGAAGGGCGTGCCGGCGTTGTTGCAGGCCCTGCCGCAGATGTCGGCCGACGTTTATGTGGCGGTGGTGGGCAATGCGGCCCAGCAAAGCTTGGTGCAGGCTGAACTGCAAGCCAGCGACCAAACCCATCGCGTGTTCTTTCTGGGGGCCTTGACGGCCGTGGACCTGGCCTACCAAGCTGCTGACTGCCTGGCCCACCCTACGCTGGAGGACAGCTTTGCGATGGTGGTGCTGGAGGCCATGTCCCACGGCCTGCCGGTGGTCGTCAGCAGCGCGGCGTATTGCGGCATTGCCGCCGAGTTGCAGCATGGACAAGAGGCCCTGCTGCTCCCCGACCCGCGCGATGCCAGCGCGCTGGCCCAGGCGCTGCGCCGCGTGCTGGACGATGCCGCGCTGGCAGCACACCTGCGTGAAGAAGGCATGGCGTTTGCCCGGCGCCACCAATGGTCGGCCATCGCCTTGCAGCAGGAAGCGCTGTACCTGAAACTGGCCGTCGCATACTGATTGCTATCTATTTTGTAGCGGTACAGGCATATTCCACGAGGGCTACCGCCCGATTTTACCAAATACTCCTGGCCGGGAGCTGGGTTTGCACCGGCTATCCGCCTACCCGGCTTCAGGCGCATCCAGCACGCCCAAGCCCAGCTGGTAGAGGCGGGCGTAGTGGCCATTGCGCTGTATCAATTCCTGGTGGGTACCGGTTTCCACAATGCGCCCGGCTTCCATGGTGACGATGCGGCTGGCGTGCATCACGGTTGACAGGCGGTGGGCAATGACCAGCGTGGTGCGGTTGCGCATCAGGGCCTGCAGGGCGTCTTGCACGGCGCGTTCGGACTCCGTGTCCAGGGCCGATGTGGCCTCGTCCAGAATCAGGATGGGCGCATCCTTGTACAGCGCCCGGGCAATCGCCAGCCGCTGGCGCTGGCCGCCCGAGAGCTGCATGGCGTTATGGCCGACCATGGTGTCTATGCCCCGGGGCAGGTCGCTGACCATCACGTCCAGGTTGGCAGCCTGTAGGCAGGCCATGACCTTGTTGCGGTCCATTTCCAGACCCAGTGCAATGTTGGCGGCAATGCTGTCGTTGAGCATGATGACGTGCTGGCTGACAAAGGCAAATTGCGCGCGCAGGGCTTTCAGGTTCCAGTCACGCAGGTCGTGGCCGTCGAGCCGGATGCTGCCGCCTTGCAGGTCCACAAAGCGCGGCAGCAGGTTCACTAGCGTCGACTTGCCGGCGCCCGATGCGCCGACCAGCGCAATGGTTTCGCCACTGTGCACGTCCAGGCTCAGGTTCTGGATGACAGGCGCAGCGTCGGCTGCGTACTGCACGACCACGCTGTCGAACACGATCTCGCCCTTGGCGCGCGGCTCCGAAAAACCGCCCTGGCTTTCGGCCGGCACATCGTGGATCAGTTCCAGGCCACGCTCCAGTGCCGCCAGACCGCGGGCGATCGGACTTGAGACCTCAGACAATTGCCGGATCGGTCCTATGGTCATCAGCATGGAGGTCAAAAAGCCGACGAAATCGCCCACCGTCGTAGCACTGGTGGCACTTTGCACCAGAGCCACAGAGACTACGGCCGACAGCGCCATGGCCGCCAGCATTTGGGTGAGGGGTGTCATCGCAGCGCCAGCTACCGTCGACTTCACGGCCAGACGGCGCAGTGACAAGCCCAAATGCTCAAACCGCTCAGCCTGCGAGGCTTGCGCTCCGTAGAGGCGGATATCGCGATGGGCCAGCACGTTTTCCTCAACCACGTAAGCCAGACCGTCGGTGGCATCCTGGTTGGCCTTAGTCAGACTGTGCAGCCGTTTGGTGAGCACACGCATGACCCAGGCCAACGCCGGAAACACGGCGATGACGATGAGCGTTAGCTTCCAATTTTGCAGCAGCAGGGAAACGAGGAACGCGACTAAAGTGAGCGCGTTGCGCATCAAGCTCAGCACAGAGTTGACCAGCATAAAGGCGCCGTTTTGCGTCTCATACACGATGGCGTTGGACAGAGCGCTGGATGTCTGTTTTTTGAACAATCCCAGCTCCGCAACCAGTAGCTTGGCAAACATTTCGCGGCGCATCAGCAGCAGCCCGTTGTTGGTGACGTGCGACAGGCCTAGTTGCGCCACATAGCTGGCTAAGCCGCGCACACCAAACACCGCCATCAACACCACCGGCACGATCCACGGGTCCAGGCTGCGTTTAACGAATCCTTGGTCCAGCAGATCTGCAAACAGTTTCGGAATCAAAGGTTCGGTGAAGGCCGCGACGATAGTGGCCAACACGACAATGAACCACGTGCCACGGTAAGCGCCGAAGTAGGGCTGCAGCGCACGCACGCGCTGGAGCAGGCCGCGTTGCGGTTGCGACGGAGCGGCAGTGGATTCGGGTGTTGGTTTGGTCATGCGGTCACTGGTGTGTTGGGGGCTTGATTGAAGGCGGCTGAGCTGCTGCGCAGCCCCAGGGCCATCAGCAGCCCCAGGCTGACGCAGAAGTAGTCGCCCATCAGGTCGTCGTACAGCGCCGAGTTGAACAGGCAGGCCACCGCCGTGGCGGCCACCACGCCCAGCAGGGCCTGCTGCACCGGTGGGGGAAAGCGCAGCGCGTCACGTGCCATGCACAGGAACAGACCCAGCAGCAATAGCGCGCCGCCCAGGCCCAGCTCGACCGCCCACAACAGGTATTCCTCGTGCGGGTTGCTGTGGTTGCCTTGGCCGAAGATCGCATCGGCATCGCTGCCCTGGATGCGCTTAACGACTGGAGCCCAGTTGCCCACGCCATGGCCGTGCAAAGGTTTTTCCTGCACGGCTTGCACTGAGCGCAGCCAGGCATTGAGCCGCCAGCCGGATGAATCACCCTCAGCCACCTGCTGCGTGTGGGCGAAGTTCTGGCTTTCGTCGAATATCTTGGTCACGCGCTCATGTACCTTGGCTGACCCCAATGACAGGCCTAGCAACAGCACCACCGGCGTGACGAGCAGGGCCGCCACGCGCAGGCGGCGGGGCATGGTCCACATGATGGCCAGTGCAATCGTGGTCAGGGCCACCAGATAGCCGCTGCGGCCCTCCAGCAGCAGCAGCGTATTGACCAGCGCCAGCACCGCCAGAACGATGCCTACCCAACGCGGCCACAACTGCTCGGCGCGCAGGTACCAAAACACACCGGCCGACGTGGCAAACATCAAGGACTGGTCCAGGTAGGTGGAAAATACCTCGTATTTGACGGCTGATCCTGCTTGCCAGGGTACGGGCACGCCGACAAACAGCAGCCACGAGCTCAGCAGCAAAAAGCCTTGGCCCAGCACAAAGGCGGTAATGGCAATGCGGGCTTCGGCCACGCTGCGCACCAGTACGGCCAGCAGGGTAATCTCCACCAGCTTGATATGTTTGAGCAGGGTATTGAGCGCCGAGGGCATGTCCGCACCGGTCCACAGCAGACTGGCGGCAAACGCAAGGGGAATAGCCACTAGCAGGCGCGGGGTCCACAGCGCGCTCAGCGCGGTGTCGCGCCGCCCCCGGACGGTATCAAAAACCAGATAGCCCAATCCGACGACTAGCACCAGCACTTTGGCCAGGCTGATCCAGGCCATGGGCAGGCTTACCGAAACGGCGGACAGACAGACCAGGGCCAGCCGCGCGTTCCACACGCCTGTCGTTGTGGCGCGATCCTCAGGCATTGCGGGGAGGCGCCTTGGGTGCCTGCCACTCGGTGCCCTTCTGGATTTCCAGGGCCTTCACATAGCGGTAGAAGGTGCCTTCGAAGTTGCCCAGCGCGATTACGAAGCCGGCCCAGCCATCGAGAAATCCAAGTTTTAAGATGTAGTGCTTGACGAAGGACCAGATGCCATGGCCCAGCGCCATGCCCATGCTGATCTTCTTGTGCTGGATCTTCTCTGCGCCCAGCGTGGAGTAGCGGTTGGACTTGTGCATGACCTCGGCCATGTTCTTGAACGGGAACTGCCAGATCGGGTTTTGCAGATGGCCAATGGGCTTGTCCGTTTTGAGCACATAACCTTCATGCACGGGCTTCAGGTCGTATTCCATCGCCCCGTTGCGGAACAACTGGGGTTGGCGGTAGTTGGGGTACCAGCCGGAGTGCTTGATCCAGTGGCCCATGAAATAATTGCGGCGCGGCATCCAATACACGTCAAGAGCATTGGGGTTGTTGGTGATCGCGCGGATTTCTTGCTCGGCTTGCGGTGTGCACCGCTCGTCGGCGTCGAGGCTGAAAATCCACTCATGGGTGCAGGCAGCGAGGGCGCTATTGCGCAGCGCGCCGAAGCCTTTGAAGTCCACCTGCACAACCTTGGCGCCCATGCGCGTCGCGATATCGGGCGTGCCGTCGGTGCTCCAGGAGTCCACTAGCACCACTTCATCGGCCCATTGCACGCTGTCTATGGTGGCGGCAACTTTTTCGGCTTCATTGAAGGCGATGATGTAGACGGAAATTTTGCTCATCGGGGGTGGTAGTATTCGGCCACTTGGCGCGCAGCAGGCGGTTGCCAGCCGCGTAGTCTAGTTCAAAATGAATGCCTCCCAACTTGTTTCCGTGGTCATCACGACCTATAACCGCAGCGACTCTTTGCTGGCGGTGCTTGCTGGTTTGGCGCGGCAGACGGACCGCAATTTTGAGGTGCTGATAGCTGACGATGGATCTCGGGCGGAGCACAGGAGCTCTGTCCTGAACGCACCCCTGGCGCAGGCTTTGCGCGCAACACATGTATGGCACCCGGACGTTGGTTTTACCGCTTCGCGCGTTCGCAACCGTGGAGTGGCTGCCTCCCGCGGCGAATACATTGTGTTTCTTGACGGGGATTGCGTTCCTGAAGTGGACTTCATTGCCCGGCACAAGCGGTTGGCCAAGCCCGGCTTTTTTGTCAATGGCAGCCGCGTCTTGCTGTCTTCCGAATTCACCACCCAGGTCCTCAGCGGCGCAGAGCAAATCAGCGGTCGGTCGGCCTGGTATTGGCTGCGCCAGAGGGCGCTTGGTAACGCAAGTAAACTCACCGGTCTGTTGCGCTTGCCTGATATGCCATGGCGCAACAAAAAAGCGTTTTCCTGGAAAGGTATTCGCAGTTGCAACTTGGGATGCTGGCGCACAGACTTTGAGCGTGTAAACGGATTTGATGAATCCTTCGTTGGGTGGGGGCACGAGGACGCAGACTTTGTCTTGCGGCTGCACAACGGTGGAGTCACCCGCAAGAATGGATTTTGCGCGACGGAGGTATTTCACTTGTGGCACAAGGAAGCGGCTCGCAATCAGGAGTCGCACAATGCGGCGGTGGTGAAGGCCCGTGCGCTGACGGCAGTAACCCAGCCAACGCTCGGTTACTCTCAAGAACGGATCAACGATGATGTGCTCATCACAACACTGGGATAATGCAAAGATGTTGAAGCGTCACCTGTTAATTTTCATTGGTAGTCTGGTTTGCGGCTCTGCCTTTGCGCAGTTTCGTGTCGAGGTGTCCGGCGTTGGGCTGACCCAAGTTCCCATTGCAATTGCCACCTTTCGCGGAGAGGAGGCAGCTCCCCAAAAAATAGCAAGCATCGTTCAGGCTGACCTGGAACGCAGTGGGCAATTTCGCGCAGTCGATAGCAGTGGCACAAGCATGGATGAGGGCTCTCGTCCCGAGGTATCTACCTGGCGCCAAAAAGGGTCGGATGCCCTGGTGACCGGCAGCATCACCCGCCTGGCCGATGGCCGCTTCGATATCCGCATGCGCCTATGGGACGTGGTTCGTGGACAAGACCTGGGTGGCCAGAGTTATGCCGTTGTCGCTGGCGATTTGCGCTTGGTGGCACACCGCATTGCCGATTTTGTGTACGAAAAAATGACCGGCGACAAGGGTATTTTTTCAACCCGTATCGCTTATGTCACCAAAGTCGGCCAGACCTACAACCTGTGGGTGGCTGACGCGGATGGCGAGAGTGCGCAAAGTGCCCTTAATAGCGCCGAACCCATCATTTCGCCTTCCTGGGCGCCCAACGGTCAACAGCTTGCTTATGTGTCGTTCGAGTCGCGTAAGCCGGTCATTTTTGTGCACGATGTCGCATCCGGCAAACGCCGCCTGGTGGCCAACTTCAAAGGCTCCAATAGCGCACCCGCCTGGTCTCCCGACGGAAAAACCCTGGCCGCAACCCTGACCCGCGACGGCGGTTCGCAGCTCTACTTAATGGACGCCAACGGTGGCGAACCCAGGCGCCTGGCCCAAAACAGCTCCATTGATACCGAGCCCACGTTTACGTCGGACGGCAAATTCATTTACTTCGTCAGCGACCGTGGCGGTGCACCGCAGATTTATCGCATGCCCGCCAGCGGTGGCAATGCTGAACGGGTGACATTTACGGGCACTTACAATATTTCACCCTCGGTGAGTCCTGATGGCAAATGGCTGGCATATATTTCCAGAGTAAGTGGTGTATTCAAGTTACATGTGATGGAGCTTGCGACCGGTACGGCCAATGCCATCACCGACACGACTGCCGACGAAAACCCCAGCTTTTCACCCAACGGTCGTCTCATCATTTATGCCACCCACCAACAGGGACGTGAAGCACTAATGACGACTACAGTAGATGGAAAGATCAAGGCCCGTTTGGCGGGCCAAAACGGTGATATACGGGAGCCTGATTGGGGCCCCATGCAAAAGTAATACATAACCGAATTTCAAAAGGAGTATTGGATGAAACATTTGGTATTGGTGGCTTCGCTGGCTGTTCTCTTGAGCGCTTGTAGTTCGACGAAGTTGGACAACGTTCCTGTCGAGGACAAGTCCGGCAGCAATATGGCCCAACCCGGTGGACCTGGCACCGGTGGTGTACCTGAACGCAATGTGACCACCGTTGCAACAAACCCAAACAAGGTACCTGACGTTGCGAACCGCGTGGTCTATTTCGACTATGACAGCTACGCCATTCGTCCAGAGTTCCAGGCATTGATCGAAACCAACGCCAAACTGCTCAAAGCCGACAAGAGTAAGAAGGTTGCTATCGAAGGTCACACCGACGAGCGCGGTGGCCGTGAGTACAACCTGGCACTGGGCCAAAAACGTGCTGAAGCCGTCAAACGTGCCATGGGTCTGCAAGGCGTGACGGAAAACCAGTTGGAAGCCGTCAGCTTCGGCAAAGAAAAACCGGCCGTGGCAGGCTCAACGGAAGACGCGATGGCAAAAAACAGGCGCGCTGAAATCTCTTACCGATGAAAACGGCCGCCGTGAACTCCTTTGCGCAGATGACGCGCATTGCCTTGGCTGCCACTTTGCTGGTGGCATGTATGGGCAATGCGTCTGCGGGCCTTTTTGACGACGAAGAGGCGCGCAAGGCCATTCTGGACTTGCGCCAGAAGGTGCAAGCCACCGAGCAAAAATTGGCCGAGGAAACACGACGGGCGTCCGAAGAATCGGCTCAATTGCAGCGCAACCTGATCGACTTGCAAAGTCAGTTGGACGTGACCCGAACGGAGCTTGCGAAGATGCGCGGCCAGGAAGAGCAAATGGCGCGCGATGTGGCCGAGCTGCAGCGCCAGCAAAAAGATGCTGTGCAAAACGTGGACGAGCGTTTGCGCAAGTTCGAGCCCTCTCGCATGACCATAGATGGGCGAGAGTTCTTGGCTGACCCGAGTGAGAAGCGGGACTATGACGCCGCCATGGCCATCTTCCGCAAAGGTGAGTTCGCCGCTGCGCAAGTCGTGTTTGTGGATTTTCTCAACCGTTACCCCAAGACCGGATTCAGGCCTTCCGCGTTGTTCTGGTTGGGTAATGCCCAGTACGCCACCAAAGATTACAAAGACGCCTTGTCTAGCTTCCGCGCCTTGGTTGCCATGGGCGCAGACCATATGCGCGTACCTGAAGCGCTGTTGGCTATTGCCAATTGCCAACTGGAGTTGAAGGACAACAAAGGCGCGCGCAAGACGCTGGATGATTTGATCGCCAACTATCCCGCGTCGGAGGCTGCACAAGCCGCCAAGGACCGTCTGGCCCGTTTGCGGTAAGGCTTTGAGCGAGGCTACCTTTATGCCTGGGCTGCATCAGCAGGCCGATGTCGAAAAAGCCGATGGAGCCCGGCGCTTCTCTGGCTTGGAGCGACTCTATGGCGTAGACCCAGCGCGGGTGATTCGTGCATCACACGTTGCGGTGGTCGGCATAGGCGGCGTGGGATCCTGGGTGGCAGAAGCCTTGGCACGTAGCGGTGTAGGGCGCCTGACAGTGATCGACCTGGACCACATAGCCGAATCCAATATCAACCGGCAAGTACACGCGCTCAGCACCACGCTGGGCATGGCAAAAGTCATCGCCATGCAAGAACGCATTGCGCTGATCAACCCCGCATGCCAGGTAGTGTGCGTGGACGCCTTTGTCGAATCCGATAACTGGCCGGGTGTATTGCCCGAAGGCGTTGATGCGGTCGTTGACGCCTGTGACCAGATCAAGGCCAAGACAGCCATGGCAGATTGGGCGCGTCGCAGCAAAGCGCTGTTTATTTCCGTTGGTGCCGCAGGTGGCAAACGCCAAGCCCACAAGGTTGATATCGCCGACCTAAGCGAAACCACACACGACCCATTGCTGGCGCAATTGCGTTACCGCTTGCGCAAGGCGCACAATGCGCCGCGTGAAGGCAAGCGCATTGGCGTGGCATGCGTGTTCAGCCGCGAGGCGGTGAAAGCAGCAGACGCATCCTGCCAAATAGAGCAGGGCGACAATTCACTCAACTGCCATGGCTACGGTTCGGCCGTGTCCGTGACTGCAACCTTCGGCATGTGCGCAGCGGGCTGGGTACTCGATAAAATTTCACAAACCGTGCAATCGGCCGCACAAAAAACGCTATAATTGAAAGCTTCGCGGGAAGTACTAGGTAACTTGTTACTACCCGTTGGGACCATAGCTCAGTTGGTAGAGCAGCGGACTTTTAATCCGTTTGTCGTGGGTTCGACCCCCGCTGGTCCCACCAAAATTTTAGTCAGGGATCTTAGCTCAGCTGGTAGAGCAGCGGACTCTTAATCCGTAGGTCGAGAGTTCGAATCTCTCAGATCCCACCAGATTGCCTTTGAGGCATATGAAAGGCCTGCTATCACATCGATAGCAGGCTTTTATCTTTGTGGCGTGGTGACAGTCTGGTGACAGTTTTTCACTAGGTGCTCTACTGTTCACCTCGTCGCCGACGACTGTCACCAACTGTCACTGACCCTAGCCACGCACCCCGACAACATCACGGTAAATCGCCGACTTACTTTGCCCTTTCATCGAAACTGTCGCCACCACCGCACCCTAGCCGCCGGCATGGGGGGTACCACTGGCATCACCTGACCGCCTGGTAACAGTCACTGTCGGGGGGGGGCGGGCCGGGTAGGCGTCCCGCCCCTGACGGGTACACATTTTTCCGAGGGTGCGGGTCATTGCTCAGACCAGCGGCCGCCCTAAAAATTCAAAATTTTGAAACTTTCGAGCTATCTATTTAATAGCAAGTCCTACGGCAGGATAGCGAATGTTTGAGCTCTTTTTGGTCGAATTCTTGTTCCCAGAACTCTGCCCGCTGCTGTAGCCCCGAAGCGAGTCCTAGCGCTAATTGACTGCTAATTCAGGGAACTTTCGGTACTATTCAGACCTAGAAAGCCCAGGCCCCCCTGTTGGAGCAAGGTTCCAAGGTCACTCGCGGATTGCTTGAGCCAAGACAGCATCCGTAAACGCCTGAACTTTGGCAGTGGCGCCTGCTCCACTTCTATCGTAGCCAAAGACCTGTTTTCCGTGTTTCTGCGTAGCGAAGAACCATTGGCCAGAACTTACTGCAGGCTCTGAATAGTACAGAACGTCGGTATCCGCAGATGGTTCAAGCGCCACAGTCATTGAAGGCATCTCTAAAAACTTCAATGACGCATAGATACCTCTCTTCTGCACACCGTCAGCGAACACCTTTGACGTAGCAAAGTTGGCTTTCGATACATTTTCCATTCGCTCTAGAAGGAGCCCGGACGGTGCTTGACCACTCGTCTTAGTCTGGCGACTAATATTCTCAGCGTAGATTGCTGCTGGGCTTGGGAACGCAATAATCAAATTCTTCTTTGTAACCGGGGAAGGTAGTGGCCTCATGTTGTTCACTGCGTCAGTGTTCATTTTGTCCACCGCCTGATGGAACTCCTCCTTCGTGTCGTACTTAACGCCCTCCAGGGTGTAAAAATTCTTCGCACATCCGCTAAGCGCTAGTACGGCAACAAGAGCAACTAGTTTCTTCATCATTGAACTGACCTTCCATTAATAAGACTGCACTTCTCAGCGGTTGTCCTGACAGGTGCAAGCGAGTTAAGTTTGCAGTTGACAAGTTCCGTTGAGTCTGAAACCACTGGACCCGCGTGCGACGGGGTACCCCCGCTATTGGTCTGGTTCAAATCTGGTGCGGCAATAGTTAGCGTTGGCACCGCAAGTGACGGTTGCCCCAGCAACTTCACCCGTAAATCAGCGACTGTTTGTGAACAGAGTTGTTGGTCTGGAGATATCGCCACATTTGGAACGGTGACACAGACCCCCACCGGGTGTCGAAAGGGGTCCGAGTTAACTTCGTCAAAATATTGAATGCTCCCGTCGCCAAGTTTGACTGCATAGCGCTGGTGGAACCGTTGTGTCCCCTTACTGTCTATCGTAGAACCCAGAAGACCGCCTAGCAAAATGGCTCCCAGTTGGGTTTTTGCAGAGTAGTTGCCACCTCGAATCGCGGTATCCACATAGGACGCGTTGGCTAAGGCCTGCCCGAGTGCGGCGCCGCCATTTGTTCCGGAGGTAGATTCGTTTACGCCCTGGTTGTCGATGACGGTTCCAAAACTTGTTAACCCCACCGACTCCACGAGGTAACTTTTCTGGATGGTGTCTTTCTCAGGCTGGCTCAGTGAAGCCCAGGCAGGGGCCGCAACTCTCAGGACTGTTTGAGCGGTTGCGATTTCTGCTGTCAAAAGCAGGAATGCTGCTGCCCAAGCAATACAGAATTTGAGGCCGATTACCAACTGTTGAGCATTCACAGCTTGCATGGACTCAGACTTTTAGCAGCGGCACAACTCGCCCCTGAAAAACTACTCGTTCATACCGTTTCATTAATCGCTCCCTTACCACTTTTTGTGGCTTGGTTACATTTGAACACAATTATGCCTACAGATGTTTGAGGTTTCACGAACTTGCTCAAGCAAGACAGCGGCGCAGGCCAGGCAGGAAAACGTTAAGTTGAAAGCTGTGCATACCCCGTGCTGAGGAAATCGGCAGCGACTATGCGGAACTCATGAAGCTACGGGACGGCACTCTACAAGGGCTCCCCGCTGTACCGGTGCTCGAAGTGCGGTGTCCCCGTCTATTTGTGCCGCTCAATGAAGGCCCAACAGTTCTTTTTCACGCATCGCCATGAACACGGCAACTGTCCCGCGGTCATCAATTTACAACTCCAGCATGGCGTCAGGGTTCACAACCTGCCAGTATGCGAAATAGCTGCCATCCATGTGGATGGCAGTCAAGAAACGCACTTTTCTGGCTTTTGAGCGCGGTTTGAATTTTTGAGTTTCGGGTATTTTTATGTTTGGCCCCTGCCAGGGCGCCGCAGGCCCCCCGGGTAGTGCATGTATTCATGCACTACCCCTGTGACCTTGAATCGTGTTTTGAAGACCCGCCACTCGCTTTGGATCCATAGCGGCTTTGCGGCTGCGCTGTAATTAGCCTCACCGAAGTAGGCGGGCACAGCGACGGCCCTCACCGGAAAGTTTGGTCCGAGCGCTGAGCCCTACACCGTGTCAATAAAGAGTGCTGCGTGATTGTTGCACCCTTGGACGACTTTCGTCCAGCGCACCTTTGGTTGACCAGAGGTGCTCATGTGCGAACTTCCCGCCCGACTCTTCTTGTGTGCCCGCTGCCAAACCCAAGTTCTGGTGTGCAGCCAATGTGATCGTGGCCAACGCTACTGCGCTGCAGGGTGCGCCGACACTACCCGTCAGACCCGACAGCGCGAGGCCGGCAGTCGCTACGCGCGTGTTCACACTTTGTTTGTCAGCAGAACATCAACGCCAACATCGCCGCATCGTCTGCCAAGTTCATTAAGGCATAGCCCGCCCAGCGATACCCAAAGATCATGGCTTGATCCATGAGGTATTCCAAACTGAGCAGCCGCGCTTCCAAGGCTTAAGACTCCACGCGACTGGACAGTTCCAGCCACTTGTCTTCCAACTGCGCCAGCTCGTCATTGACCAACTTCAGGCTACGGCCAATCTCGGCAATTTCGGTCGGATGGGGGTTCGTCGATAGGTGTTTTTCCAGTACAGCGCCTTCTGCGTTAAGCGTTTCCATACGCGCCTCCACCTCTTGCAAATCCTTCTTGGCTTTGGGCGAGGTGTCGCCCTTGGCCTTGGGCTTCGCAGCCGCCTGCACGACCGCTTTCGCAGGTGCCTTGGCGGCTTCCTTGGCCTCCTCGCGCTGGCGCTTGGCTTCGTCCAGCAAATAGCGTTGGTAGTCGTCCAGGTCGCCGTCGAACGGTTCCACACCGCCGCGTGACACCATCCAGAATTCGTCACAGACTGCACGCAAGAGTGCGCGGTCATGGCTGACCAGCATCACGGTGCCTTCGAACTCGTTGAGCGCCATGGACAGTGCTTCGCGGGTTG